>CAMFIX010000056.1 GCA_945952425.1 uncultured Pseudorhodobacter sp.
CATCCGGACTTTGAGCCCCCCCGCCCGCCGCTAATCTCACCTTAGCGCGGCCCCGCGCCGAGCTGCCGGACCCACACGAAAACTTGAGTTAGCGCAGAAAGGATTGATCTCCCATCGGTCCCTCTCCAGTCGGCGGGGACTTTATGGCCCCCCCCGGGGGGGCATAGCCAAGTCAGCCGGGGCCGGGGAGGGGACCGGATGAAGCTCGCTCGCGTCGCCGCAAAATGGGAAGGTGCGTTTCCCGGGTCAAGCGCGACCACCAAGCGTTTTCAGGATGTGGGGTTCTTTGTGGGGTAGCACCCGAAATCTTTGGAATTTCCCAGTGATTTCAAGGACGACTGGCGGAGAGGGTGGGATTCGAACCCACGGTAGGCGCAAACCTACAACGGTTTTCGAGACCGCCACGATCGACCACTCCGTCACCTCTCCGCGGCTTAGGGGCCATCTATGCGGCGGGAAATAGCCGGGGTTTTGCGCAGGTGCAAGCCCCCAAAAAGCAGAATTTGCATTTTCTGACGGGGGAGGGACGGCAGGGATGGGCCCCCGATCTCCTGCCACGGCGGCCCGGGACCGCGGAGGCGCGGGGCGCGAACCGGATCGGGGGCGATCTCCTCCCACGGCAGCCTTGGCCTGCGCGGGCAAAGGCGTCGGCAAAGCCGCCTTCGCCCGGGCGTCGGTGCTTGACTTCCTCGTGCGGGCGACGCATAAGCCGCCCACCCGGGAGGACCACGAGTCGGCCCGGGTGTTTTCATTTGTCGCCCCCAAAGGGCGCGCAGTCCGAAGGTGGGGCGACCCGTCAACTCCCGAAAGGGGACCGCAGGGCGCGGAACGGAAAAGGAAAGACGATGTTCGCGGTCCTCAAGACCGGCGGCAAGCAGTATACGGTTCGTGCGGGCGATGTCCTGCGCGTCGAAAAGCTGGCCGCCTCTGCTGGTGAAAAGATCCAGTTCAACGAAATCCTCATGGTCGGCGGCGATGCCCCGGTCGTCGGCGCCCCCCTGGTGGCCGGTGCCGCGGTCCAGGCCGAAGTGATCGACCAGATCAAGGGCGAAAAGACGATCCACTTCGTCAAGCGTCGCCGCAAGCACTCGTCGCAGCGCACCAAGGGCCACCGTCAGCAGCTGACGCTGGTCCGCGTGACCGAGGTTCTCGCCTCGGGCGCCGATGCCACCGGGGTCAAGGCTGCGATCGGCACCGCCGACGCCCGCCGCGCCGCCCATAACGCGTAAGGAGACCTTCCATGGCACATAAAAAGGCAGGCGGTTCCTCCCGCAACGGCCGCGACAGCGCGGGCCGTCGTCTGGGCGTGAAACTGTTCGGCGGCCAGGCGGCCATCCCGGGCAATATCATCGTGCGTCAGCGCGGGACCAAGTGGTTCCCGGGCGAAGGCGTTGGCATGGGCACCGACCACACGATCTTCGCGGTCGTCGAGGGCCATGTCACCTTCAAGAAAGGCTTCAAGGGCCGCACGTTCATCTCGGTGCTTCCGGTGGCGGAAGCGGCAGAGTAAGCCGAACCTTTACATAAGTCGTGTAAACGGGGGATCGGCAGAAATGCCGGTCCCCCGCTGTTTTCCGGGGCGATCAAGCCCCATATGGGTCAGAAGACCCGCATGCGCTTCGAGGAGGAGGCCATGAACGTTGAAGTGACCCAGGCGCCGCATCCCATCCTGGCTGGGCGGTTCGTGCTGCGCCCGGTGCGGCGCTCGGATGCGGGGCTCTTTGCCCTGCATGCCGGCGACCGCCGCGTGGCCGAAGCGACGCGCTCGATCCCCCATCCCCTGCCGCCCGGCGCGGCCGAGGCCTTCGTTACCCGCGCCATGCGCCCCTCGGACGAGGATGTCTGGGTGATGGACGGCACGGCCTCGGGCCTGGCCGAGGTGCTGGGCGTGATCTCGCTGAAACGCATGGACGAAAGCCGCTTCGACCGCGGCCAGTCCGAGGTCGGCTACTGGGTCGCGCCGGCCTTCTGGAACACGGGGATCGCTTCGGAGGCGGTGCGTGCCTTGGTCAAGGCCAACCCGCAGAAGAACAAGACGATTTTCGCCGAGGTCTTTCAGGACAACCCCGGCTCGGCCCGCGTCTTGTCGAACTGCGGCTTCGAATATCTCGGCGATGCCGAGACCTTCTCGGTCGCCCGCAACGCCCGCGTGCCGACCTGGACCTATATCCTGAAACTGCCATGCACCGGCTTGTGACGCCGCGCCTTGTCCTGCGGCCCGTGGGGGTGCAGGACAAGGCTGCGGTGGTCGAAGGGCTGGGCGATCTGGCCGTCTCGGGCTGGCTGTCGGTTGTGCCCCATCCCTATACGCCGGGGGATTTCGACAGCTTCCTGGCCGATTTCGCCCATCCCGGCGCCACCTGGACCATCGAGGAGTCCGGCGCCTTCTGCGGCATTCTGGGATTGGAAAGCGCAACCCTGGGCTATTGGCTCTTGCCCGGCGCCCAGGGCCGCGGCCTCGCGACCGAAGCGGCGGGTGCGGCTCTGCAAGCCCATTTCGCGGCAGGTGGCGGACCTGTCGCCTCGGGTTACTTCGAGGGCAATGCGCGTTCGGCCCGGGTGCTGGGAAAGCTCGGATTCGTCGAAATTGCGCGGGATAAAAAGTTCTGTCGGCCGATGGGCGTCGAGCGACCGCATGTGACCCTGCAGTTGACGGAAGCAGCCTTCCGCTCTTCGTCTTTCATACTGACCTAAATACTCCCTTTCGACGGCTCCCCCCGGGGCTGCCCGCGCAAGAGAGTATTTGCCTCAGTATGAAAGCCTAGCGCATCACGAAAGGATCGGGGATCGGGTCATCCGAGGTGCGCAGCCAGACGGTTTTCGTGGTCGTGTAATCGAGCGCGGCGGCGAGGCCTCCTTCGCGGCCGTGGCCGGAAAGCCCGTGGCCGCCGAAGGGGGCGATGGGAGAAACCGCGCGATAGGTGTTGACCCAGACCACCCCGGCCCGGATGCCGCGGATCATGCGGTGCGCGCGGGTGAGCGAGCCGGTGAAGACGCCCGAGGCCAGGCCGAAGGCCGTGTCATTGGCCAGTCGCAGCGCCTCTTCCTCGGTGTCGAAACCCTGGACGGCGAGGACGGGGCCGAAGAATTCCTCCGACAGGGCAGGGGCGCCGGGCGCGGCGCTGCAATCGAGGATCGTGGGAGGGAAGTAGAAGCCCGCGCCCTCGGGCACATGGCCGCCGGTGACGAGGCGCGCGCCGCCCGCGACCGAGGCCGCGATGGTGCGCACGATATGGTCGCGCTGGCGCTCTGTGCACAGCGGCCCGACCTCGGTCGTCATCTGGTCGGGGGCGGCGATGCGGATGGCTTCGGCCTTGGCTTTCAGCCGGGCCAGGAATTCCGCCTTGACCGCATTCTGCACGATCAGGCGAGAGCCCGCCACGCAGCTTTGCCCCGTGGCCGCGAAGATGCCCGAGACCTGGGCATTGGCGGCGCTCTCCAGGTCGGCATCGGCAAAGACGATGAAGGGCGACTTGCCGCCGAGTTCGAGCGAGGTCGAGGCGAGGTTCTCGGCCGAGTTCCGCACCACGGCGCGGGCGGTGCCGGGGCCGCCGGTAAAGGCGATATGGGCGACCTTGGGATGGGTGGTCAGGACATGGCCGCAGGCGGGGCCGAAGCCGGTGATGACATTGACCACGCCGGGGGGGAAGCCCGCCTCATGGACCAGTTTCGCGAATTCCAGCAAAGGCGCGGGGCCGTCCTCGGAGGCCTTCAGCACCAGGGTGCAGCCCGCCGCCAAGGCGGGGCCGACCTTCACCGCCGAGAGGAACAGCTGCGAGTTCCAGGGCACGATGGCGGCCACGACACCCACCGGCTCTCGGCGGGTCCAGGCCTCCATGTCGGGCTTGTCGATGGGCAGATGCGCGCCTTCGATCTTGTCGGCGATGCCGGCGTAATAGCGGTAGTAGTCGGCCACATAGGCGATCTGGGCCGAGGTCTCGCGGATGATCTTGCCGGTGTCGCGGGTCTCCAGCGCCGCCAGCCGGGGGGCCGCCGCCTGCACCAGATCTGCCAGCTTCATCAGCAGCTTGCCCCTGGCCGTCGCCGTCAGCCGCGACCAGGGCCCGTGAAAGGCGCGGTGAGCGGCTTCGACAGCGGCATTCACCTCTGCTTCGCGGGCCTCGGGCATCTCGGCCCAAGGCGTGCCCGTCGCGGGGTCGAGCGAGGGGAAAGTCGCTGCCCCCGGGACGAAAGCCCCGTCGATATAAAGCTGGAATTGGTCCATCGAGGGGCTCCTTATCAACTTGCGTAGGTCGGGGGTTACCCCGACTCTCCGTCAGGCAAACGCCGGCATCACGTCGCGGATGAACCGTTCCAGCGAGGCCTTCTTGCGCTCGAACGGCATCATCGAGTCGATCCAGATGGAAAACTCGTCATAGCCCATCGCGGCATAGCTCTTCACCCGCTCGATCACCTCGGGCGCCTGGCCGACGATGTGGTTCTTGCGCAGGACTTCCGCCGAATATTGCGGGAAGGCGGCCATTTCGGCCTCGGACATGCGGGCGATGAGCCCGTTCTCGATGGGCCGGTCGTTGCGGAACCAGGCGGCGAAATAGTTGAAGAACACGGACAATTCCCGCGCCCCCTGCATCGCGTCGTCTTCGCTGTCGGCGACATAGGTGTGGCGCAGGCACATGATCTTGGGCCGCGGCTTGTCGGCGAACTTGGCGCAGGCGGCGTTGAACTTGTCCATCAGGCTTTGGACCTCGTCGTCGCCCAGGGCCATCGGCGTGACCTGCACATTGCAGCCATTGGCCACGGCGAATTCGTGGCTGTTCGGATCGCGTGCGGCGACCCAAAGCGGCAGGCTTTCCTGCAGGGGGCGCGGGCAGGAGGTGGTCTTGGGGAATTTCCAGAACTGCCCGTCATGGGCATAATCGCCCGCCCAAAGCCCCTGCAGCGCCGGGATCATTTCGCGCATCTTCTGGCCCGCCGTCCAGGCGTCAAGACCCGGCGAAACCCGTTCGTATTCAAAGCCGTAAGCCCCCCGCGCGATGCCAAGGTCGATCCGCCCGCCCGAGATGATGTCGGCCATCGCGGCCTCGCCCGCCAGCTTGATCGGATGCCAGAAGGGCGCGATCACCGTCCCCGTGCCGAGCCGCACGTTCTTGGTCCGCCGCGCGAGATCGACCAGGTTCAACAGCGGGTTCGGGGCGATGGTGAAGGCCATGCCGTGATGCTCGCCCGTCCAGATGGCATGCATGCCGCCCTCGTCGGCGATGCGGCAAAGCTCGACCATTTCCTCATAAAGCTGCGCCTCGGACTGGCCGGGGTCGATCCGCTCCATATGGACGAAGAGCGAGAATTTCATGGGGTCTCTCCTGATACCCGGGCGACGCGGCCCTGGGTCTGGTTGCCGAAATAGATGCCGTAATTGCCTTGCGCGGATTCCTCGGACAGGCGCTCCAGCATGATGCGCAGCGCCTGGTCGGTGACATCGGTCAGCGCCGCGGGCGTCAGCTCGACGAAGGCCCCGCGCGAGGGGGTGCCGCCGCTGCAAGGGCAGTGGAAGGCGATGTGCTGATGGCCGCGGGCGACGTCTTCGTAGACCGAGTAGATAAAGCCCGGGGCAGCATCGAGGCCAAGGGCCGCGATCATGTCGGCCACGGTGGCACTGGCGCCCGCACGGCCGACCTTGGCCGTGGGCAGGGTCAGCCCGCCGAGCCCGTCATCCACCAAAAGCACCGCGCCGTTCTGCTCGATGACGGCCGAGACCACGACCTCCGGCCCGGTGCGCACCGCGGCGGTGGCGGTGAAATAGCTGCCCCGGTAATAGCCCAGTCCCGGCGCGGCGTTGGAGGCGAAACTGTCGACATGGCCGATCAGCAGGGCATGATCGCCCGCATCCACCACTTGCCGCGTGGTGCAGTCGAACCAGGCCGCAACCCCCGCCAGGATCGGCGAGGCCTGCGGCTCGCCATACCAGCGCACCGTGGCGAAACGGTCGGCGACGGGCTTGGCGAAAGTGGTGGAAATGTCGCGCTGGTCTTCGGCCAGGATGTTGATGGCGAAATGCTTGCCTTCCGCGAAGGTCTTGTAATTCGAAGAGGATTTCGCGATCGAGACCAACAGAAGCGGCGGGTCCAGCGAGACCGAAGAGAAGCTGTTGGCGGTGAAGCCCACCGGCTTGCCCTCGGCGTCCATCGTGGTGACGACGGTCACCCCGGTCATGAAGGTTCCGAAAGCGTCACGAAGCGCGCGGCGTTGGTCCTGGGTCATCTGGTCCTGTCCTTTGGGCGCCTGTGCCAGCCAGGCCTGCAGGGCGGCGGTCACGGGCTCGGGTGCGGTCAGGTTGACCATATGCCGATGGCCGGGGATGACAAGGATGCGCCCGTCGCGGGCGGTTTGCGCCATCCGCCGCGCCATCTCGGGCGTGGAATTGGGGTCGCCGTCGCCGGTCAGGAACAGGGCCGGGCAGGCGAGGGCAGAAAGCCCGTCGGCATGGGTCGCATCGCCCAGGGCGAAGGCCCGGTAGGCCATGGCATAGCCCTTGCGGTCGACATTGCCGAGCCACGCGGCCACCTTGGCGCGGTTGGGGTCGCCTGACTCGAACCAGCGGTTCAGGGGGGTGTCGAGGTCGAATTCCCCGCCCGCAATCGCCTCGGCCCGGGCGAGCACCGCGGCCCGTGCCGCCGGATCGCGGCGGTGGACGGCGTTGAGCAGCGCCACCCGCGCCACCTTTTGCGGCTGCGTCACCGCCAGCCCCAGGGCGATCAGCGCGCCCATGGAATGGCCCGCGACCGAGACGCGCCCCAGCCCCAGCGCGTCGATGGCCCGCGCCGCCCAGGCGACATATTCGCGCAGCAGCGACCCCTCCGGCAGCAGCGCGCTGCCATGGCCGGGCATGTTCAGCGCGATGACGCGATGGGTTTTCGACAGCGCCTCGATCTGCGGGCCCCAGGCCTCGGCCCGCATGCCGACGCCATGGAGGAGGAGAACCGGCTCCCCGCTGCCCGCCTCGATCCAGGCGAGGGTGCCGTCAGACCCCTGCAGGGTTTTGGACATCATGGCCGAGGTCTTTCAGATCCTGGTAACGGTCGCCGATGCGGTGATGCGGGCGCCCGCCGATGGAGGCGCCGAGCGCCACGACGATCTCGTCGGCGGCGGGGGCATCGGGCAAAGCGAACTGGATGGTCAGGTAATGCGAACGGCGGCCCTCGTCGTTCTTGTCCATCAGCGGGATCATGATGGGGCAGTTGGCCGGGCCGCGGGTGTTGGTGAAGGCCAGGTAGGTCTTGGCGCCCACGGCCTGGCGATAGTGGTTGCCGAAGCGCAAGGTGTGGATCAGCGCCGAGGCATGTTCGACCTCGCCCTCCAGCCCGACGACGGCGGCCTTGCCATAGCCTTCGACCTTGTCGCCCCCGCCGGCAGCCTCGAGGATCATGGCGGTCAGCGTCTCGCCCAGGATCGGGGCCACGGCATGGATTTCGGGCTTCAGGTTCTCGACGAAGCCCTGGCCCGCCCAGGGGTTCTTCAGCACGGCGGCGGCCGCGATCAGCTTCAGCGGGCGGGGGGCAGCCTTGCCGCCCTCGACCAGGGTGGTTTCGATCTGCAGATAGGTCTTGCGGATGAGGGTCATGGGAATCTCCGTCTGTCTTGGCAAGTATGGTATACCATAAGATGGAATGTCAACATTGATCTTCCTGCGGCGATGGGATAGGGTCGGGGGATGGACACCAAACACGCCCACGACCTGAAGATCGAAACCCCGGCGCGGCTGCGCGATGTGGTGCTGGAGCGGCTGCGCGGCGCCATCGTCGCAGGGCGCTTTGCCAGCGGCGAGCGGCTGGTGGAGCGGTCCTTGTGCGACCTTCTGGGCGTTTCCCGCTCGGTGGTGCGCGAGGTGATCCGCATCCTGGAGGCCGAGGGTCTGGTGGAAGAGGGCACGCGCGGGCCGATGGTGGCGCGGCTCGACTGGGGTCAGGCGCGGCAGATCTACGACATCAGGCTGATGCTGGAGGCGGCGGCCGCCGCCGAGGCGGCGCGGCGGGCCGATGGCGCAGTGGTGGCCGAGCTGCGGGCCGCGCTGGAGGGGATCGGGGGCGAGCAGGCCCTTGCCGCGACCCGGCGGTTTTACGAGGTGATCTTCCAAGCCGCGGGCCATGACATCGCCTGGGAAATCGTCAGCCGCCTGAACGGCCGGATCAGCCGCTTGCGGGCGCTGACTTTGGCGGCGCAGGATCGCAAGGTCTCGGGGCTGGCACGGATGACGCGGATCGCAGAGGCGATCGCGGCGGGGGATGATGCGGGCGCGGCCGAGGCGGTGCGCGCGCATCTGACCGAGGCCGCCGGGATCGCGGAACGGATACTGGAGGGATGATGGCGGCCTATTGGATTGCCCATGTGACGGTGACCGACCCCGAGGCCTACAAGGGCTATCAGGCGCTGGCGCCTGCAGCTTTCGCCGCGCATGGGGCGAAGTTCCTCGCGCGGGGCGAGGGGGTGGTGCTGGAGGGGCCCGAGGCGCCGCGCCACGTGGTCATCGAATTCCCGACGATGGAGGCCGCGCGGGCCTGTTACGACAGCGCCGAATACCAGGCGGCCCGGGCCTTGCGGATGGGTGCCGCCGAAGTGTCGGTGGTTCTGGTCCCCGGCGTTTGACGCCTAAAAATTTTCGGCGAAAATTTTTAGGCCCCCCCGTCAGCGCAGGGCGCTCGGCGGCTGGCCGTAGCGCAGCTTGAAGGCCCGCGACAGCGCCGAGGGGCTGGAAAACCCCGTTCTGAGGGCGATTTCGGTCAGCGGGTGGCGCGTGTCGGTCAGCATCCTTCGGGCGGCCTGCAGGCGCAAGGACAGCGCATGGGCCGCCGGGGTGGTCTGCAGGGCCTGGGCGAACAGCGTCTCCAGCCGCCGGGGCGAGAGGCCCACGGCCTTCGCCGTCTGGGCGGCGGGCTCGGGCGTTTCGACCCGCGCTTCCATCCGGGCGATGGCTTGGGCGACCCTTGGGTCCAGCAGGGCCGGGGCAGGGGGAGAGACCTGGGGCTCGTGCCCCGGGCGCGGCGTGGTCAGAAAGCTCTGCGCCACCTGCCGGGCCAGGGCGGGCCCGTGGCGGCTGGCGATCAGGTGCAGCATCAGGTCGGCCGCCGGGGCCGCCCCTCCGGCGGTAAAGCGGTTGCGGTCGATGACCCAGCGGTCGGGGGCCAGGTCGATCTGCGGAAAGGCGGCGCCGAGATCCTCCAGATCCTCCCAATGCACCGTCGCCCGGTAGCCGTTCAGAAGGCCCGCCCGCGCCAGCACCCAGGGCCCCGCGTCGATCCCCCCCACGGCGGCAAAGCGCGGGGCCAGCCGCGCAAGCTCGCGGACCAGGGCGGGCGTCGCGACCTCGGCCTGGCGAAAGCCCACGATGGCGATCAGCGCATCCGCCCCCTCCGCCGCCGCAAGCGGCCCATGCGAGGGCAGCTCCAGCCCGCAGGTCAGGGGCGCGGCCCGCCCGTCCGGCGTCACGACCCGCCAGCGATAGGCCTCGGCGCCCAGGTGCCGGTTGGCGGACCGCAAAGGGTCCAGCGTCGAGGCCACCTCCAGGATCGAGGCCTGGGGCAGGACCAGCAGGGCCAGCGTCAGCGGCTTTTGCGACGGGGTGAAGAGGGTTGCGGGATTTGACATGGGAATTTCGTAAATCGTCAAGCGCGGCGCTGCAAGCGGGTTATGCTGGGCGCCAAAGGGAGTTTCACCATGCCGCTGACCATGAATCGCGAAGTCTTCATCACCTGTGCCGTGACCGGATCGGGCGGCACGCAGGACCGCAGCCCCCATGTCCCCCGCTCGCCCCAGCAGATCGCCGACAGCGCCATCGCGGCGGCCAAGGCGGGCGCGGCGGTGGTGCATTGCCACGTCCGCGACCCCGAGACCGGCAAGCCCTCGCGCGATGGCCGCCTCTACCGCGAGGTGACCGAGCGCATCCGCGATTCGGGCACCGATGTCGTCCTGAACCTGACGGCGGGCATGGGCGGCGACATCTATTTCGAGGGCACCGAGGATATGGGCCGCATCGGCCCGCGCTCCGACATGGCGGGGGCGACCGAGCGCGTGGCGCATGTGGTCGAATGCCGGCCCGAGATCTGCACGCTCGACTGCGGCACGATGAACTTCAACGAGGCCGATTACGTGATGGTCAACACGCCGGGGATGCTGCGCGACATGGCCACGCGGATGACGGCGGCGGGCGTGCGCATCGAGATCGAGGCTTTCGACACCGGCCATCTCTGGCTGGCCAAGCAGCTGGCCTCCGAGGGCGTGATCCCCGACCCGGTCCTGGTGCAGCTTTGCATGGGCGTTCCGTGGGGCGCGCCGGACGACCTGCACACCTTCATGGCGATGGTGGCGAATGTGCCGTCTTCGTGGACCTTCAGCGCCTTTGCGCTGGGCCGCAACCAGATGCCTTACGTCGCGGCGGCGGTGCTGGCGGGCGGCAATGTGCGGGTGGGGCTGGAGGACAATCTCTGGCTGGACAAGGGGGTGCTCGCCACCAACGCCCAGCTGGTCGAGCGCGCGGTGACGGTGATCTCGAACCTCGGCGCCCGGGTGATCACGCCTGCCGAGGTGCGCGCCAAGCTGAAGCTGGAAAAGCGGGCGCCCTTGCCGAAATGAGGGCGGCACTGGTCCTTTGGGGCGTGTTTCTGACCGGGGCCGCCTGGGCCGATGCGGTCTGGGTCACCCCGGCGGGGCATCCCGTGGCGGCCTGCACTGCCTACCGGCCGGTGGCGCAGGGGCCGAAGCTCTGCTTCGCCCGGCCGCTGACGCAGGAGGCCGCCGATCTGGCCGCCTGTGCCTCCGAGGGCGGCACGGCGCGGATGTCGGACAGCATGAAGCCCGCTTTCGTCTGCGGCTATCCGCGGCTGGATGCGGGCAAGGCCTGCAAGGTCTCGACCGACTGCGAGCTGGCCTGCGATGCGTTGACCCATGAATGCCGGGCCTTCTCGGGCATGGGGCAGGTTCTGGACGCGGCCGGGCGCAGCGTCCAGGTGGTGAATTGAGCGGG
>CAMFIX010000057.1 GCA_945952425.1 uncultured Pseudorhodobacter sp.
ATAAGAGACAGGGGATGGACCCCAAGACGCTCAAGGGTGCCAAGCCCGTCGTCTGCGCCATGCCCGGCACCGGGCTCGGCATCGGGTTCGAGCTTCCCCTCGCCTGCCACCGCATCATCGCCGCCGACAATCCCCGCGCCAGGATCGGCCTGCCCGAGATTCAGGTCGGCCTCTTCCCCGGGGCGGGTGGCACAACGCGGCTCGTGCGCAAGCTCGGCGTGATGCTGGCCGCCCCCTTCCTGATGGAGGGCAAGCTGCTGGAACCCCGCCTCGCCAAGGCGGAAGGGCTGATCGACGAGGTCGTGCCTGCCGATCACCTGCTTTCCCGCGCGAAAGAATGGGTGCTGGGCGCGCAAGAGGCCGAGCTGGTGAAGCCCTGGGACGCCAAGGGCTACAAGCTGCCGGGCGGCGCGCCCTATCACCTCGCTGGCTTTCAGACCTTCGTCGGCGCCAATGCGATGATCCTGGGGAGAGCGCAAGGCGTCTACCCGGCGGCCCGCGCGCTTTTGCAGGCGGCTTACGAAGGCACGCTTGTGCCCTTCGACACCGCGCTGAGGGTCGAGGCCCGCGCCTTCACCGGCGTGCTGATGGACCCTACCTCCTCGGCCATGATCCGCAGCCTGTTCATCAACAAGGAGGCGCTGGAGAAAGGCGCCCGCCGCCCCGCGCTGCCCGATGAAAGCGTCAAGGTGCTGGGCGTGGTTGGCGCGGGCATGATGGGCGCGGGCATCGCCCATGTGGCGGCCAGTGCCGGGATCGGCGTCGTGCTGATCGACGCCACGCAAGAGGCGGCCGAGCGCGGCAAGGCGCATTCCGCCGACCTGTTGGAAAAGGCGGTCCAGCGCCGCAAGATGACGCCCGAGGCCAAGGCCGAGGTGCTGGCGCGGATCGCCCCCACCACCGATTATGCGGCGCTTGAGCCCTGCGACCTGGTGATCGAGGCCGTCTTCGAAGACCCCAAGGTGAAGGCCGACGTCACCGCCAAGGTCGAAGCCGCAACCCAAGCGATCCTCGCCACCAACACCTCCACCCTGCCGATCAGCGCCCTGGCCAAGGCCAGCCAGCGCCCCGGCCAGTATATCGGCATCCACTTCTTCTCGCCGGTCGACAAGATGGCGCTGGTCGAGATCATCCGCGGCAAGGCGACCGAAGACCGCGCCGTCGCCAAGGCGCTGGATTTCGTCCGTGCGCTGAAGAAGACCCCCATCGTGGTCAACGACGCCCGCTTCTTTTACGCCAACCGCTGCATCATCCCTTACATCAACGAGGGCCTGCGCATGGTGGCCGAGGGCATCCCCCCCGCCCTGATCGAAAACGCCGCCCGGCTGGTCGGCATGCCGGTCGGGCCCCTGCAGCTGGTGGACGAGACCTCCATCGAGCTGGGCGTGAAGATCGCCCAGGCCACCAAGGCCGCGATGGGCGACGCCTATCCTGATGGGGCCGTCGATGCCGTGCTGTTCGCCATGGCCGACAAGGGCCGGTTGGGGCGCAAGGCCAAGGCGGGGTTCTATGCCTATGACGAGACGGGCAAAAGGCTCGACCTCTGGGAGGGGCTGGGCGACCTCTGGCCTGTCACGCAGACCCCCGACCTGGCGACCGTCCAGCACCGCCTCTTGATGATCCAGGCTTTGGAGGCGGTGCGCGCACTCGACGCCCATGTGCTGACCGACATCCGCGAAGGCGATGTCGGCGCGATCCTGGGCTGGGGCTTTGCGCCCTGGTCGGGCGGGCCCTTCGCCTGGCTCGACCGGATCGGCGCGGCCGAGGCGGTGGCGATCTGCGACAGGCTCACCGCCCTCGGCCCCCGCTTCGCCGCGCCACAGTCCCTGCGCGACAAGGCGGCCCAGGGCGAAACCTTCTACCCCCGCGCCGCCTGAAGCCCCTCGCCCGTCGCCATGCCGATCAGCGTGGCGACCAGGTGCCGCGCGGCCGCCAAGGGCAGCACCGGCCGTTCCGGCTGCGCCATCAGCCGGGTCAGCAGATCCGCCTCCGCCGCCTCGCCGCCATCGACGCCGGTGACGATGCCGGGGCCCGCCTCCAACAGGCTGGCGCGGTCCAGCCGGATCTGCCAGATCGGCGCCGTCGTCGCCCGCGCCACCGGCACGATGCCGCGCCAGCCTTCCAGCGAGGAGGCCGGCACCAGCGCCTCCGCCTCGCCGGTATAGGGCAGCGCGCTTTCGGTCTGCACCAGCACCGGCTGGCCCGGCGGCAAAAGGATATCGGCGGTATTCTCCAGGGCGCCGGCCGGGATGCGCACCGCCCAAAGCGCCGGCAGCTCTTCGCGCACCAGCGCCAGCACCGGGCAAAGCCCCCGGTCGCGCGTCAGGACCAGCTCTCCGGGGCACAGGGTCTCGACGGCGGACCAGCCCAAAGGCGTGCGCACCAAGGTGCCGGCATAAAGCCCGCGGGCCAATCCCGCGCGGCCGGACAAGGCGATGGTCAAGGCGGGATCGTGGCGTCCCATTTTGCTCTCCAATGTTTCGCCACCTTGGCCTCGCCCCCCCGGCAAGGCTGCGGAGAGATTGCGGCAAAGCCGCGGCCCATCGTTAAAGATCGAAGCGATAGCCGAAACGCGCGATGTCCCCGGCGCAAAGCCCGGCCACCAGCTCGGCCGTGGCGGAGGTATAATAGGGCCGGAAGTCGCGCTCCCGCGCGCTTTCGTTCACCCGCGCGATGGGCAGACGAAAGCCCAGATGCGCCTCGAAAGGGGCAATGTCTTCGGCCAGGTGCTCCAGCCTGATGTAAAGACTGGCCCGCTCCACCCCCTGCCTGTCGCGCATATAGGCCGGATAGGGCCACAGCGCGAGGGCCGTGCGCGTCTGGGGATGCGCAAGGAAATCCCCGAAGCTCAAGGCCTTGGCGAGCCCCACCGCCGGATGCGCAAAGCCCTGCATCCGCAGCCAGTGGTAATAGCTGACCATCCGGTCCCAGGGATTGCGCACGAGGGTGACGGTAAAGAACCCCGCGATCTCCTCGTCGCTGGCGAGCCCCGCGATATCGGCCAAGGTCGAGTGCTTCCAAAGCCGCCCCGCCGCCTTGACCCCCGCAATCCGCCCCTTCCGCGCCCGCGCTTTCGGCGTATCGCCGATCAGAATGTCCTCCGCCATGGCCCGCGCCTCCAGCGCCAGCGCCAGCGCCGTGCCCCCGGTCTTGGGGATATGGACAAAGATAAACCGCCGCCCGCGCGAGAGGATCATGGGCCCCATCCTGGCAAGGCGGCCCCGGCGGACAGGTCGCAAGGGAGTATTTGGGCCAAATTGAAAGCCGAAGGGGCAGGGAAGAGAGTATTTGCGCAAGTATGAAAGAGCGCGCGCGCCTGTCTTTCAATTTGGCCCAAATACTCCCTTTTTGCCCGTGCCATCATCCCACCGGATTGGGCAAAGGCCGCCCCTCGGCCCAGGCCAGCAGGTTATCGACCGCCATCATCCCCATCGCCTCGCGCACCTCCAAGGCCGCGGTGCCCAGGTGCGGCAGCAGGGTCACATTCTCCATAGCCATCAGCGCGGGCGAAATCTGCGGCTCGAATTCATAGACGTCCAGCCCCGCACCCGCCAGCTGCCCCGCCTGCAGGGCCGCAACCAGCGCCGCCTCGTCCACCACGTCGCCGCGGGCAATGTTCACGAAGATCGCATGGGGGCGCATCTGAGAGAAGGCCTCCGCGCCGATCAGGTGGCGCGTCGCAGGGCCTCCCGGGACGGCCACCACCACCACATCCGCCGCCATCACCTCCGCGAGGCTCGCCTGCCGTGCCGCAAAGCCCGGATCGACCGCCGAGCGGTTGTGGAACACGACCTCCATGCCAAAGCCGAAATGGCAGCGCCTTGCGATGGCCTGGCCGATGCGCCCCATGCCGATCACGCCCAGCCTTTTGCCCGTCACATGCAGCCCCAGCATCTGCGTCGGATGCCAGCCGGTCCATTGGCCGCGCCGCACCAGCCGCTCGCCCTCCCCCGCCCGCCGCGCCGTCATCAGGATCAGCGTCAGCGCCACATCCGCCGTCGCATCGGTCACCGCGCCGGGCGTGTTGGTCACCAGGACTCCCGCCGCCTTTGCCGCGCCCGTGTCGATGTGGTTGTAGCCCACCCCGAAATTCGCGAGGATCTTCGCTCGCACCTTGGCGCCTCGAAAGACCTCGGCCGTGAAGCGGTCGCCCAAAGTCGGCAGGACGGCGTCATAGCCCTCAAGCGCTGCGATGCAGTCGGCGGGGCCGCCCGGGGTGATCTCGTTGCGCCAGGTCACGTCGAAATGCGCGCGGGCCCGGGCGACCACGCTTTCGGGCATCGAGCGGGTGATGAGCAGCTTCAATAGAGCCTCCCCCCAAGCGGAACCTCTTGCCCCGGGCCGATCAGCACCACGGCGCCCGCACCATCCGGCACGCCCAGCACCAGCACTTCGGACTTCACCGGCCCGATCTGCCGGGCTGGGAAGTTCACCACCGCCAGCACCTGCCGCCCGACCAGCTCTTCGGGCCGGTAATGCACCGTCACCTGGGCCGACGACCTTTTCTCGCCGATCTCCGGCCCGAAATCGAGCCAGAGCTTGTAGGCCGGCTTCTTCGCCTCGGGGAAAGGTTCGGCGCGGGTGATGACGCCCACTCGGATGTCGACCTTCTCGAAATCGGCATAGGTGATCTGGGGGCTCGTCACTTGCCCAGCTCCCGGCCGCGCGCGGCTGCGGCATGGACGGCCTTGACCATCAGGGGGGGCAGGCCCGCCATCAGATGCTCCAGCGCCGCCGCGGTCGTCCCGCCCGGCGAGGTCACGTTGATGCGCAGCTGCGCGGCACTCTCGGGCGAGCGGAACGCAAGCTCTCCCGCGCCGCAGACCGTGGCGCGGGCCAACTTCATCGCGACCTCTTCCGACAGGCCCTCGGCCACGCCCGCCGCGGCCATCGCCTCGATCAGGTGGAAGACATAAGCGGGCCCCGAGCCCGAAACCGCCGTCACCGCGTCGATCTGGTGCTCGCCCTCCAGCTCCACCACCTCGCCCACCGCCTGCATCAGCGCCCGCGCCAGCCCCAGCCCCGGCTGCCCGGCGGCATTGGCGCAAATCCCGGTGATGCCGCGGCCCACCATGGCGGGCGTGTTCGGCATGGTGCGCACGATGGGGGTATCGGCGCCCAAGGCCGCCTCGAACGTCGCAATCGACGTTCCCGCGGCGATCGAGACGAAAAGCGTCCCGCCGCCCCCCAGCGCCTGCAGCGCGGGCAAGGCCGCGCCCATCATCTGCGGCTTGACCGCCAGCAGCGCCACGGCGGGCTTGGGCGGCAGCCCTGCGTTCAGATGCACGCCCGAGGCCTTCAGCCAGTCGGTCGGATTGGGCTCCAGCACCCAGACCGCGCCCGGAGGCACACCCGCCGCCAACCAGCCGGTCAACAGCGCCGTCCCCATCTTGCCGCAGCCCAAAAGCACCAAGCCCCTGCGGGCGACCTCGTCCAGCATCCCTGCCTCCATCGTTTGGAGGCCAAGTTACGGGGATTTGCGCAGGCTTCAAGCCCGCCCGTAGGCCTCGGCAATCGCGACCTTCAGGGCCGAGACGGGGGATTGCTCGGACCAGCTGACCAGCTGGAAGGCGGGGTAAAACCGCTCGCAGGCCAGGATCGCCTGGCCGATCAGCCGGTCGACCTGCTCGGCCGAGGCGGAATGGCCGCCCGCCAGCACCAGACCATAGCGCCAGACCATCAGCTTTTGCTCGGCCCACCAGGTGAAGGCCCCGGCCCAGACCATATCGTTGCAGCGGTTCAAGAGGTCGTAAAGCGCGGGTTGCCGCGCCTCGGGCGGCTCCATTTCAAAGGTGCAGATCAGCCTCAGCGTTTCGTCCTGCGCCGACCAGGCCAGCGTCAGCGAATAGGTCCGCCACTGACCCTCGACCGCCATGGCGATCTGGTCATCGGTGACCCGGTCGAATTCCCAGGCATGATATTCGGCGAGGCTTTCGACCACGTCGATCGGGTGCAGATCGTCCAGCCCCGAGAAATCTTCTGCAATCGACATGCACGGCCTCTCCATGGTGCCAAAGGGGGAGAAGACCCCCAGCGACAGAATGTCGGGCAAGAAACTGCGATGCCCGACACAGTTCTTACTAGATATAGTGCGCCCCTTTTGGGAAGCGGTAAAGCACTTTGTGGGGAAATCTTCTGTGGACAAAGGCGCAAAGCCCGCCCTGAAGCCCCCCTGCGTCACCCCGTCCATGGACAGGCGCCGGGCTTTCGGCGTATGCACTTGCCCCATGCGTGCAGTCCTGGCCCTTCTCCTTGCGCTGATACTCGGCTTCGCCTCGCAGGCCGAGGCCGTGGCCCGCTCCGAGATGGCGGGCGCCACGACGGCCGTGGCCTGCGGGCTTGGGGTCGTCACGCTGGATGCGGCCGGAAAGCCACTGCCCGCCAAGCCCTGCACCCATTGCCTCGCCGCCCATATGGCCGCGGTGATCGCCCCGCCGCCCGTGCTCGCCGCCCCCCTGACCCGTGCGACCCGCGCAGGCCAGGCCCAAGCGGCGCCCGCCCCGCAGCGCCCCCTGCCCCCCGCGCTGGCCCGCGGGCCACCCCTCGCCTCGTGACGCCGAAACCCCCTTTCCCGATCCACGAGGACATCATGAAACTCTCCCTCGCCGCAGCCCTCGCGCTGTTCGCCGCCCCCGCTTTCGCACACGAAGGCGTCCATGTCATCGACCCCTTCGCCCGCTTCATCGGCCCCTCGGGCGCCGCCTATTTCCGCATCCTGAACCATGCCGACACGCCCGACCGCCTGGTCTCGGCCAGCTCGCCCGATGCGGGGATGGTGATGCTCATGACCTCCGCCCCCGATGCCAATGGCGTCATGAAGATGACCGACCTCGACAACGGCATCGCGGTCGATGGCGAAAGCCGCCATGACCTCGCGCCCGGCGGCGATCACCTGATGCTGATGGACCCGACCCATCCGGTGAAACAGGGCGACACCGTCACCGTCGTCCTGACCTTCGAACATGCGGGCCAGGTGACCGTCACCATCCCCGTGATGAACAAGCGCCAAGACCCGCCGACCGATGGCCCGACCCCCTATGACGCCGAAAGCGGCGAAGGCGGCGCCCCCGCCGCTGCCCCCGCCGCCCCGGCTCCGGCGCACAAGCACGGCACTTCGGGCAACTGATGACGCCGCTCCACCTCATCCCCGCGGCACTTAGGCCCGACGAATGCGCCGCCCTGATCGCGCTCTGCCAATCCCATGCGATGAAGGATGCGGGCCTGGTGCGCCAGACCACCGCGCATCAGATCCGCCGGGCCGAGCTTTCGTGGCTGGACGACCTCCCCGAGGCGGCCTGGGTGATGGAGCGGATGATGCGGTTGGTCGCCGAGGCCAACCGCCAGGCCTTCGGCTTCGACCTGACGGATTTCCTGGAAAGCCCCCAGGTCGCCCGCTATGGCGCCGAGCGCGAGGGCCATTTCGACTGGCATTCCGACATCGGCAGCGGTCAGCTGGCGGCCAAACGCAAGCTGACCGTGGTCGTCCAGCTCTCCGACCCCGCCGCCTATGAGGGCGGCCAGCTGGAGCTTCGGCCCGACAGCAACATCCGCCAGGTCGAACGCGCCATCGGCACGGCGGCCATCTTCCCCGCCTTCATCCTTCATCGCGTCACCCCGGTGACCGCCGGCGAAAGATGGAGCCTGACGCTCTGGACCCACGGCCCCGCCTTCCGCTGAGCCGCCCCGGGGGAACAGACCGCCCGCGGCGAATGCCCCCTACCCTTCCAACCCCGCTTGCCCCTAGGATGCCGCCCGAACCCCTGACCCGAGGCCAAATGTCCGCCCCCACCCCCCGCACCCGCCTGCGCCGCTTTCCCGACAAGGCCGCCTATGACGCCGCCACGATCCATGCCGTGCTGGATGCGAGCCCCCTTGGCCATATCGCCTATGCGATGGAGGGCGCACCCATGCTGCTCTCGACCCTGGTCTGGCGCGAGGGCGACAGGGTCTTCTGGCACGGCTCCTCCGCCAGCCGGGCTTTGCGGGCGATGGAAGGCGCCGAGGTCTGCCTGTCGGTCACCACGCTGGACGGGCTGGTCCTCGCCCGCTCGGCCTTCGAACATTCGGTGCAGTTCCGTTCGGTCATGGTGATGGGCCGGGCCGAGAAGGTGACCGAGGGGAAAGAGGCCCATCTGCAGGCCATGGTGGACCGGCTCTTCCCCGGCAGGTGGCAGCAGCTGCGCCCGATGCAGAGCCAAGAGGTGAAGGCGACTGCCGTCTTCTCGCTGCCTTTGTCCGAGGCCTCCGCCAAGATCGCGATGGGCGGGCCGACGGATGAGGAGGCCGACCGCAGCTGGCCCGTCTGGGCCGGGGTGGTGCCTATGGCCCTGACCTTCGGCGCCGCGAAGCCCGAGCCCGACCTGCCCGAAGGCCTGCCCGCCCCCGAGGTGGCTTGGGTCGCCCGGTAACGCGCCAAGACGCCGTAGGTCGGGGCCTGCCCCGACTCCCCCCCCGCCGATGAAAACGCGGCCCGAAGGCGCGCGCCTTACCCCTGGCAGGCCATTGCCGCCTGCTGGCCGAAGATCACGTAGCGGCTCCAGAAATCGTCATCGCGCTGCGATTTCGACATGCGCACCTGCTGCGCCTTGTCGGGGTCTTTGAAGAAGCTCGCCGCCAGCCGCTGGTCGCCCGAGCCCAGGGTGACATCCGCCACCTTCTGGATGCAAGAGCACAGCTGCCGGTTGGCCGCATTGCGATCCGACTTCAGGCAAGCGCCCTCGATCGGGCCGGCCTGGGCGCCATGCGGCAAGATCACCAGGGAAAGGGCCGCGAAAGCGGCGCCGAAAAGAAATTTCGTCATGTCTCTGCCTCTGTCCCCAAGGCGACGCTGCGCCCCAAGTGGTTTTTCTTGCCTGCAATTTACCGATTCGGAACGGATTTTTCAACCCATGCAGGCACTTGCGCGGATTTCCGCCCTATCCCCCAGATGCTGTGGAACCAAAGGCACCCGCCCCCAACATCTGCCCACCCCGAATTTTCGCCGAAAATTCGCGGCCCCGCGCGCCGCATGCGGTCCCCCTTCCCCGACACGCCGCCTTCGGCTATAGGCTGCCGCATGACCGATCTTCGCCATATCCGCAATTTCTCCATCGTGGCCCACATCGACCACGGCAAATCCACGCTCGCCGACCGCCTGATCCAGGCGACCGGGACCGTCGCCCAACGCGACATGAAAGAGCAGCTGTTGGACAGCATGGATATCGAGCGCGAGCGCGGCATCACGATCAAGGCCAACACCGTCCGCCTGAACTACAAGGCCAAGGACGGGCAGGATTACATCCTGAACCTGATCGACACCCCCGGCCACGTCGATTTCGCCTATGAGGTCTCGCGGTCCATGCGCGCGGTCGAGGGCTCCCTCCTGGTGGTGGACGCCTCCCAAGGCGTCGAGGCCCAGACCCTGGCGAACGTCTACCAGGCCCTGGACGCCGGACACGACATCGTGCCGGTCCTGAACAAGATCGACCTTCCCGCGGCCGAGCCCGAAAGGGTCAAGGCCCAGATCGAGGATGTCATCGGCCTCGACGCCTCGGACTCCGTCCTGATCTCAGCCAAATCCGGCATCGGCATCCCCGACGTGCTGGAGGCCATCGTCACCCGCCTCCCCGCCCCCGCCGGCAACCGCGACGCCAACCTCAAAGCCATGCTGGTGGACAGCTGGTATGACGCCTATCTCGGCGTCGTCGTCATGATCCGCGTCGTCGATGGCGTCATCAAAAAGGGCGACCGCATCCGCATGATGGCGACCAACGCCGCCTATGGCATCGACAAGCTCGCCGTCCTGCGCCCCCAGATGGTCGACATCGACGAGCTTGGGCCCGGCGAGATCGGCATCTTCACCGCCTCCATCAAGCAGGTCCGCGACACCCGCGTCGGCGACACGGTGACGCATGAACGCAAACCCACCGATGCCCCCCTGCCGGGCTTCAAACCCGCCCAGCCGGTGGTCTTCTGCGGCCTCTTCCCCGTCGATGCCAACGACTTCGAGACGCTTCGCGACGCCATCGAGAAGCTGGCGCTGAACGACGCGAGCTTCTCGACCGAGATGGAGACCTCCGCCGCCCTTGGTTTCGGCTTCCGCATGGGCTTCCTGGGGTTGCTGCACCTGGAAGTCGTCCGCGAACGGCTGGAACGCGAGTTCGACCTCGACCTCATCACCACCGCGCCTTCCGTCGTCTACCACCTGCATATGAAAGACGGCGAGGTCCGCGACCTGCACAACCCCGCCGACATGCCCGACCTGACCTATGTCGACCATATCGAGGAGCCGCGGATCAAGGCGACGATCATGGTCCCCGACGAATACCTCGGCGACATCCTGAAGCTCTGCCAGGACCGCCGGGGGATTCAGCAGAACCTGACCTATGCCGGCACCCGCGCCATGGTCGAATACGACCTGCCCCTGAACGAGGTCGTCTTCGACTTCTACGACCGGCTGAAATCGGTGACCAAGGGCTATGCCAGCTTCGACTACCAGCTCTCGGAGTATCGCGAGGATTTCCTTGTGAAAATGTCGATCCTGGTGAACGACGAGCCCGTCGATGCGCTCTCGATGATGGTCCACCGCGACCGCGCCGAGATGCGTGGCCGCGGCATGGTGGAGAAACTGAAAGAGCTGATCCCCCGCCACATGTTCAAGATCCCGATCCAGGCGGCCATCGGCGGGCGGGTGATCGCCCGCGAGACGCTTTCGGCGATGCGCAAGGACGTGACCGCCAAGTGCTACGGCGGGGATGCCACGCGGAAGAAGAAGCTGCTGGAGAAGCAAAAAGAGGGCAAGAAGAAGATGCGCCAGTTCGGGAAGGTGGAAATCCCGCAGACGGCGTTCATC
>CAMFIX010000058.1 GCA_945952425.1 uncultured Pseudorhodobacter sp.
CCAGGGGCATGGACGCCCTCCTCCTCGGCCGCAAGACCTACGAGATCTTCGCCGCCCACTGGCCGTTCGTCGAGAACGACCCGATCGCCGACGCCTTCAACGCCATCACCAAGTACGTCGCGACCTCCTCGACCGAACCCCTCACCTGGCAAAACTCGGTCGTCCTGCACGATCCGGTCGCCGAGGTCGCCAGGCTGAAGCAGGGCGACGGCCCGACCCTGCTGACCCAGGGCTCGAGCCAGCTCCTGCAGACCCTGATCGCCGCGGGCCTGGTCGACGAGTTCCAAGTCTGGACCTTCCCGACGGTGCTCGGCCACGGCAAGCGGCTGTTCGGCGAGACCCTGCCGCCCTTCGCCCTGAAGCTCACCGACAGCAAGGTCTCGACGACCGGCGTCGTGCTCAGCCGCTACGTGCCGACCGGCCCGGTGCCCATCGGCTCCTTCCAGCTTCCGGACCCTAGCCCGGCCGAGATCGCCCGCCGCGCCCGCATGGTCCGCGAGGGCTGAACCTCAAAACGCAAAAGCCCCGGACGTCGCCGTCCGGGGCTTGAAGCTTGGTCTGGACCTTGCGGCTTATTCGTCGCCGAACGCCAGGCTCTGGACCGGACCGGAGTCCTTGCCCTTTTCGGCCGGGTCGCGGTCGACGAACTCGATCACCGCCATGGCGGCGTTGTCGCCGAAGCGGAAGCCGGCCTTCAGCACGCGGGTGTAGCCGCCGTTGCGGTCCTTGTAGCGCGGGCCCAGGGTCGAGAAGAGCTTGCCCACCTGCTCGACGTCGCGGACCTGGCTGATCGCCTGGCGGCGAGCGTGCAGGTCGCCGCGCTTGGCGAGCGTCACCAGCTTCTCGACCACGGGGCGGAGCTCCTTGGCCTTCGGCAGGGTGGTCACGATCTGCTCGTGCTTGATCAGGCTCGCCGCCATGTTGGCGAACATCGCGGTGCGGTGGGCGGTCGTACGACCCAGTTTGCGGTGGGCTTTGCCATGACGCATTTCACATCTCCTGGGCCATCAAGCCCGCTGGACGCTCCCGATCGCGCGGATCGCGTCCTTGCCTAACCAAGTCCCAGCCTGCTCCCGCCTGGGTCATCACGAAGCGCCGAGCCCTCCACCGCGATGCGGCTTCGTCAGGCCAGCCGCCGAAGCGGCCCGGAGTCGGCGCAAAAGCTTCTTACATCTGGTCTTCGAACTTCTTCGCCAGCTCTTCGATGTTTTCCGGCGGCCAGTTCGGGACGTCCATGCCGAGATGCAGGTTCATGCCCGCGAGCACTTCCTTGATCTCGTTCAGCGACTTGCGGCCGAAGTTCGGGGTGCGGAGCATCTCCGCCTCGGTCTTCTGGATCAGGTCGCCGATGTAGACGATGTTGTCGTTCTTCAGGCAGTTGGCCGAACGGACCGACAGCTCCAGCTCGTCGACCTTCTTGAGCAGCAGCGGGTTGAACTCCAGACCGCTGTCCTCGACGCCCTTGCCGGCCGCCTCGGGCTCTTCGAAGTTGACGAAAACCGCCAGCTGATCCTGCAGGATGCGCGCGGCATAGGCCACGGCGTCTTCCGGCGTCAGCGAGCCATCGGTTTCGACGCGCAGCGTCAGCTTGTCATAGTCCAGCACCTGGCCCTCGCGGGTCGGGGTGACTTCGTAGCTGACCTTCTTGACCGGCGAGAAGATCGCGTCGATCGGGATCAGCCCGATGGGCGCATCTTCCGGGCGGTTCTTGTCGGCCGAGACATAGCCCTTGCCGGTGTTGACCGTCAGTTCCATGTAAACGTCGGCGCCGTCGTCCAGGTGGCAGATCACATGGTCGCGGTTCAGGATCTCGATCCCCGAGGTCTCGGAGATGTCGCCCGCCGTCACCACGCCCGGCCCCTTGGCCGAGATCGACAGGCGCTTCGGCCCTTCGACATCCATCTTCAGACGAACGCCCTTGAGGTTCAGCACGATGTCGGTGACGTCTTCACGCACGCCCGGCACGGAGGAGAACTCGTGCAGCACGTTGTCGATCTGCACCGAGGTGATGGCCGCACCCTGCAGCGACGAGAGCAGAACGCGACGCAGCGCGTTGCCCAGCGTCAGGCCGAAGCCCCGCTCCAGCGGTTCGGCGACCAGGGTCGCGGTGCGCTGCGCATCGGGACCGGATTTGGTCGCCAATTGCTGCGGCTTGATCAATTCCTGCCAGTTCTTGTGGATCATGCTGTCGCCTCCATTCTTGCCCGCTGCCCATGTCCCAGACGGCGGACGCCCGAGGGTCGTTGAATAGCCAAACCGGGCCGCGGTGATCCCGCAGCCCGGTGAAGATCGGTGATGTTCAGACGCGGCGACGCTTCGGCGGGCGGCAGCCGTTGTGGGCCAGCGGCGTCACATCGCGGATCGAGGTGATGTTGAAGCCGACGGCGGCCAGCGCGCGCAGCGCCGACTCGCGGCCCGAACCCGGGCCCTGCACTTCGACTTCCAGCGTCTTCACGCCATGTTCCTGCGCCTTGCGGCCCGCGTCTTCGGCAGCCATCTGGGCGGCATAGGGCGTCGACTTGCGCGAGCCCTTGAAGCCCATCGTGCCGGCCGACGACCAGGAGATCGCATTGCCTTGCACATCCGAGATCAGGATCTTGGTGTTGTTGAACGAAGAATTGACGTGCGCAACACCGGCGGCGATGTTCTTGCGCTCTTTCTTCTTGCCGCGCGCGGCGGCCGACTTGGTATCCTTGGCCATCTGATCTACCCCTTACTTCTTCTTGCCGGCGATCGGCTTGGCCGGGCCCTTGCGGGTGCGGGCGTTGGTGTGCGTGCGCTGGCCGCGGACCGGGAGGCCCTTGCGGTGACGCAGGCCGCGATAGCAGGCGAGGTCCATCAGGCGCTTGATGTTCATCGAGACTTCACGGCGCAGGTCGCCCTCGACGGTGAAGTTGGCGTCGATATATTCGCGGATCGCCAGAACTTCGCTGTCGTTCAGCTGGTTCACGCGGCGGGCGCGGTCGATCTTCAGCGCTTCGCAGATTTGCTCCGCGAAATGGGCGCCGATGCCGTGGATGTATTGGAGCGCGATCGGAACGCGCTTTGCAGTGGGGATGTTGACGCCAGCAATACGTGCCACGCGTGTCTTCCTTCATGTTGCGGTTCCGTCATGCCGGAACCTTTTTTCACAACCGGAGTTTCCCCCGAACGATCCCTTCGCCGGTTGCCCGACAAAGAACCCCGGGCGCGATTCCGCCCCGGGACGCCGTGCTTTATGGGCTTTTCCGCGACCCGTCAAGGGCCGCAACCCGCTTTTCAGCGCTTGTCAAGAACTTTCGCCACGGCCGCGGCCACGGCATCGGGCTCGGCCATGCCATCGACGGCGGAAAGCTGCCCCTTGGCATAGTAATAGCCGATAAGCGGCGAGGTTTTCTTGTAATATTCCATCAGCCGGGTCTTCAGCGCCTCGGCATTGTCGTCGGCGCGGCGGTTCAGCTCGGTGCCGCCGCAATTGTCGCAGACGCCGGGGGTTTTCGTCGGCCGGGTCTCGTCGTGATAGACCTCGCCGCAGGTGCGGCAGGTGAAGCGGCCGGAGATGCGCGCGACCAAGGCCGCGTCATCCACCTGAATCTCGATCACCGCATCCAGGCCCGCGCCATGCCGGGCCAGCAGAGCCCCCAGCGCATCGGCCTGTTTCAGCGTGCGCGGAAAGCCGTCGAAGATGAAGCCGCCGCTGGCGCCCTGGTCGAGCTTTTCCTCGATCAGGCCGATCACGATCTCGTCCGTCACCAGCTCGCCGCGGGCCATCACATCGGCCACGCGCTTGCCCATTTCGGTGCCGGAGGTCTTGGCCTCGCGCAGCATGTCGCCGGTCGACAGCTGCACCATCGCGCGTTCGTCCACCAGGCGCTTGGCCTGGGTTCCCTTGCCCGCACCGGGCGGACCCAGAAGGATGATGTTGGTCATGATTCGAGGCCCTCCCAGAGTCTTTTACATTACGAAACCGAGGCCGCCATGGAGCAGCCTCGGTTCCGGGGCGTGACGTTTTGCCTCAGCGCCTTGCAGGCGCCTTGGGGGTCGTGCTGCGCTTGCGGCCGCGCAGCTGCGACTTCTCGATCAGGCCTTCATACTGGTGCGCCAGCATGTGGGACTGGATCTGGTTGATCGTGTCCATCGTCACCGAGACCACGATCAGAACCGAAGTCCCCCCGAAGTAGAAGGGGATGTTCATGTAATAGCGCAGGATTTCCGGCAGGAAGCAGACGGCGACCAGATAGGCCGAGCCCAGGACCAGCACGCGGTTGACCACGTAATCCAGGTAATCCTGCGTCTTCTTGCCCGGCCGGATGCCCGGCACGAACCCGCCCTGCTTCTGCAGGTTCTCGGCCACGTCATCGGTCTTGAACGAGACGTTGTGGGTGTAGAAATAGGCGAAGAACGCAATCAGCGCGCCTTGCAGCACGAGATACAAGGGCTGGCCCGCACCCATATAGGCCAGGATCGTCGACAGAACCGGGCTGGAGGTCGTGCCCGAGAAGGTCGCCAAGGTCGTCGGCAAGAGCAACAGCGACGAGGCGAAGATCGCCGGGATGACGCCCGCCGGGTTCACCTTGATCGGCAGGTGGGACGAGCCGCCGTCATAGATCTTCATGCCGACCTGACGACGGGGATACTGGATGTGGATCTTCCGCAGCGCCCGCTCCATGAAGACCACGAAGAAGATGACCGCGACGACCAGCACGATGGCGCCGATGATGACCCAGACCGGGAAGACGCCCGAGCGGCCTTGGCTTAGGAACTGCGCCAGCGCGCCGGGGATTTCCGCGACGATGCCGGTGAAGATGATGAGCGACACGCCGTTGCCGATGCCCCGCGCCGTGATCTGCTCGCCCAGCCACATCAGGAACATCGTGCCGCCGACGAGGGTGATGACGCAGGACAGTTTGAAGAACAGCGTCGGGTCATGCGCGAGGCCGCCCGCCACGATCGAGGCCGCAATCGCCCAGCCCTGGAAGGCCGCCAGCGCCACGGTCGCATAGCGCGTGTACTGGTTGATCTTCTTGCGCCCCTGCTCGCCCTCTTTCTTCAGGCTCTCCAGCTGCGGAATCATCGAGGCCAGAAGCTGCACGATGATCGAGGCCGAGATATAGGGCATGACGCCGAGCGCGAAGATCCCCATGCGCTTCAAGGCGCCGCCGGTGAACAGGCTGAGCATGCCGCCGAGGCCCGAGCCCTGCCCGTCCATGAAATTCTTGAGCGCGGTGCCGTCGATGCCCGGAACCGGGATGAACGTGCCGAGCCGGTAGACGATCAACACCAGGACGGTGAAGAGGATGCGCTGGCGCAGGTCGCTGGCCTTGCCGAGCGCACCCCAGCTGAGGTTCGCCGCCATCTGCTCTGCTGCGGATGCCATGTGAGGACTTCCTGTTGGCTTTGTGACAGCGCCGCCGAACCGGGTTCACCGGGCGGCGGCGCGAAAGTAGATGTAGGCAGGCCTTGGGCTGCCCGCAAGCCTTATTCGGCAGCCGCCGCGGTGACGGTCAGCGAGCCACCGGCGGCCTTCACGGCTTCGATGGCCGAGGCCGAGGCGCCGGTCACGACCAGGTTCACCTTCGAGGTGATCGCGCCCTTGGCCAGAACGCGGATGCCGTCATGCTTGGACTTGGTCAGGCCAGCAGCGACGAGGGCATCCTCGTTGATCTCGGCCTTCGCATCCAGCTTGCCGAGGCCGATGAACTTCTCGATCAGGCCGAGGTTGATGACGGCATATTGCTTGGCGTTGGGCTTGTTGAAGCCGCGCTTCGGCAGGCGCCGATACAGCGGCATCTGGCCGCCTTCATAGCCGCCGAGCGCCACGCCCGAACGCGAGCTTTGGCCCTTGATCCCGCGGCCGGCGGTCTTGCCCTTGCCCGAACCCGGACCACGGGCGACGCGCTTTTGCTTCTTGGCGGCGCCGGGATTGTCGGCCAGTTCATGCAGCTTCATGTCGCTTCTCCTTCGCCGGAAACGCCCCCGCAAGCGACAGAGGAGCGCACTCGGCATGATGATGTGAGTCGTGGGCCGGATGGCCACCGGGGGCGTATAGAGGACCGCTGCGACTTAGGCAAGCCTGTGCGGTTATGGCGCCTCGATACCTAGGCTACCCCAATAGGCTTTCCAAGCAGTCTCATCCAAGGCAACGACGATCCCGCTCCGCTTAAGCCAAATGGCTTTGAGCGTCCCAAAGTCGGACTGCCAAGCCTCCGCCCTGGAAATGGCGTCATCCAGATATTCGGCCTCGTCCGCATCACAAGGAAGTTCTCTCAGTTCGATCAAGGCGGCCTCCGAGTGGCTGTCTAGCCGCATGTAGCGCGCATCGAACCTGTCAAGCTCGGACGCCCTGCCCCCCTGAAAGCCGGTCTGACTGGCCGCAATATCGGGATGGGCAATCAGCCAGTCGACATATTCTTGCGCGAGCTGACCGAAAGCCTCGGCCCCGATGGCCTCGGCGGCGAGGGGAAAATCATCGAGAACCCACAGCTCATCCGAGGCCAGCAGGTTGTGGATCAACTGGCTGTGGCCGCCGTTCTTCACCTCGAAGTCATAGTCCGAGAGGGCGTAATACCACCGCAGTTTCTCATCGAGCTGATTCGCCGGGACGTGCGCCTTGAGGGCCAGGAGCGAGGAGAATGCCAGCTCATCGACGGCCGCAGGGTCTGACCAGTCGAGGTGGTCGGCGCGGATCGGCAAAGATTTGATCAAGGCAATGGGTCCAAAGTGCGAGTGGCATGGCTAAGAAAAAGGGCGCCCCACGGGTCGTAGGGCGCCGAAGGCCTGATCGGCTCAGTGCCCCGCGGGCCAGACGAAGCTCGGCTGCAGGCCTCCGCAGACCGGGCGGCCGTCTTGCGGCGCCGGATAGCCCTTCGTCTCGTCCCAGAAGGCGTGGTAGGTCGCCTTGGGGAACTTGGCGTCGTCGTAGCCCATCACGTTCGGCACGGCGACGCGGATGCGGCCCTGCTTGTCGTCCAGCATCAGGACGGCGCCGCAATCGGTGCAGAGGCAGATCTCCAAGGGACCGTTCGGGTTCTGCGCGTTGAAGGGCACGCGCTTGATCTTTTCGGGGTGATCGACCTTCACGTCGTCGTGCTTGAAGAAAGCGACATGGGTCGTGTGCTGCCCGGTCACCGACTTGCAGACATTGCAATGGCATTCGTGGTTGTCGATGGGCTCGGCATCCGTGGTCACGTGAACATGAGCGCAGCCGCCCGCATATTTGGACATCTTTTTCCTCCCGATGTCGAACCGGCCCTTCAGGCCTGGCCCAGACTAGCACGGGAAACCCGGGGTGGCAGGAAGATTTCCGACCTAATGCACGTGACGGCCCGACATCGCCTGGTCGATGGCGCGCTGCGCCTCGGCCCGGCATTGCGGGCAGACGACGTAATCCACCGGCGCGCGGGCAAGGCCGGGGAAAGCCTCGCTCGCCCCCCAGGTCTGGCCCTTGCGCCAGCGCAGGCACTGGCCGCAGCAGGACTGGCTCGCGAGCTCGGCCGCGGTGGGGGCGCGGACCATGTGGCGGGCGATGTCGATGGGCAGGTGCGAGAGGCGCAAGGCCCCGTCCGCCTGCGGCTCGATCAAGAGATGATAGAG
Organism: uncultured Pseudorhodobacter sp.; assembly: GCA_945952425.1. Classification (GTDB taxonomy): domain Bacteria; phylum Pseudomonadota; class Alphaproteobacteria; order Rhodobacterales; family Rhodobacteraceae; genus Stagnihabitans. Next base: position 7,573 of record CAMFIX010000058.1, read on the forward strand.
CCGCCGCTCCGCCGCGCTGTCGCCACGGTAACGCACGGCAACGCGGGTGCCTGCGCTGCGGGCGGCGAAGAACAGCGCGTTCAGGTAGCTGCGGGTGTCGACGCCGCTGACGAAGTCCCAGATCGGGCGGCCCATCACCGCATGCGCCAGCGCTGCCGCCCCGCCATTGCCGCGGGCGAAAGGGTCCCAGTTGTCCGAAACGGCCATGATCCGGTTCTGCGATGACAGCTCATAAACGCGCACGCGCGGTCTCCCCATTCCACGCCTGAAGAATTCCGCTGAAAACTTAAGAAATCGTTAAACTGGCCAGTCAATCAAGGTTTACGAGCGCCTCATAAACCTTTCGTCAAGGCGGGTTTATGCCGGTTTGCGCAACAATCGGGCGGATTGCCGCGCAACGCAAAACGCCCCGGAGCGATCCGGGGCGTTTGCAAACCGTCAAGGGCGGGGGTTAGCCGCGCTCTTCGATAATCTTCACCAGGTGCGGGATCGAATTCACCATGCCGCGAACGGCGGGGGTGTCTTCAAGCTCGCGGGTGCGGCGGATCTTGTTCAGGCCGAGACCCTTGAGGGTCGCGGTCTGCACGGCCGGACGACGGGCGGCCGAGGCGTATTGCTGGACGACGATGGTCTTCTTCGACATCTCAGGCCTCCACCGTTTCGCCTTCCGGCTTCTTCAGGATCTCGGCGACCTTCTTGCCCCGACGGGCGGCCACCATGCGCGGCGAGGTCTCGGCCTTGAGGCCGTCGATCGTCGCGCGGATCATGTTGTAGGGGTTGGTCGAGCCGATCGACTTCGCCACCACGTCCTGCAGACCCAGCATTTCGAAGACGGCGCGCATCGGGCCACCCGCGATGATCCCGGTCCCGGCCACGGCCGTCCGCATCACGACTTTCCCGGCGCCATGGCGCCCTTCCATGTCGTGGTGCAGGGTGCGGCTGTCCTTCAGCGGAACCTTGATCAGGCTGCGCTTGGCCTGCTCGGTCGCCTTGCGGATCGCCTCCGGCACTTCCTTGGCCTTGCCCTTGCCGTAGCCGACGCGGCCACGCTGGTCGCCCACGACCACCAGGGCCGCGAAACCAAAGCGCTTGCCGCCCTTCACGGTCTTGGAGACGCGGTTGATCGCCACCAGGCGTTCGCCGAATTCCGAGGCCTCTTCGCGGTTGTTGTCCCGACGATCATCGCGGCGATTGCCACGATCTTCCCGGCGGTTTTCACGTTCTGCCATTTGATCTCTCCTCAGAACTTCAGGCCGCCTTCACGGGCAGCATCGGCCAAGGCCTTGATCTTCCCGTGAAAGAGGAAACCGCCGCGGTCGAAGTAGCACTCTTCGACGCCAGCCGCTTTGGCACGTTCCGCAATCGCGGCGCCGACTTTCGCGGCCGCCTCGACGTTGTTCTTGCCCACGAAGCCCAGTTCCTTTTCGAGCGACGAGGCAGCGGCCACGGTGACCCCCTTCACGTCGTCGATCAGTTGAACCATGATGTTCTTGGACGACCGATGGACCGACAGGCGCAGACGCCCATGAGCCACGGCCTTGATCCGGTTCCGCACACGCACACGGCGCTTGAGGAACAGCTCTCGCTTGTTGTTCGCCATTTCTCTCGCCCCTTACTTCTTCTTGCCTTCCTTGCGGAAGATGAACTCGCCCTTGTAGCGGATGCCCTTGCCCTTGTAGGGCTCGGGCTTGCGCCATTCGCGGATGTTCGCCGCGACCTGGCCCACCAGCTGCTGGTCGATCCCTTCCACGGTGATTTCCGTCTGCTTCGGCGAAGCGACGGTCACACCGGCGGGGGTTTCGAAGACGACTTCATGCGAGAAGCCGAGCGACAGCTGAAGGTCTTTGCCCTTCATGGCAGCGCGGTAACCGACGCCCTGGATTTCCAGTTCCTTCTTGAAGCCGGCGGTGACGCCGATCACGAGGTTCTGGATCATCGAGCGGGTCATGCCCCACTGCGAACGGGCCCGCTTGGACAGGCCGCGCGGGGTGACCTTCACCGCTTCACCTTCGACGGTGATGGTGACGTCGTCCCCCGCGGTGAAGCTGCGGGCGCCCTTGGGGCCCTTCACTTCGATCGTCTGACCCGAGACCGAGGCGGAAACGCCCTTGACGAGCGCGACGGGTTTCTTGCCGATACGAGACATGTAACCCTCCTCAGAACACGGTGCAGAGGACTTCGCCGCCAACATTGGCCGCGCGAGCATTGGCATCGGTCATCACGCCCTTGGGGGTCGAGATGATGGCGATACCAAGACCATTGCGCACCTGGGCGATGTCCTTGATGGAGTTGTAGACGCGGCGGCCGGGCTTGGAGACGCGCTTCAGCTCGCGAATGACCGGGGTGCCTTCGTAATACTTCAGGCTGATGGTCAGTTCGCCCTGGCCGTTGGCGGTCTCGGCCTTTTCATAGCCGCGGATATAGCCTTCGGACGCCAGCACATCCAGCACCCAGGCCCGCAGCTTGGAAGCCGGGGTCGAGACGGTGGATTTGCCGCGCAGTTGGGCGTTGCGGATGCGGGTCAGCATATCGCCGAGAGGATCGTTCATCGACATCGTGCGATACTCCTTACCAGCTCGACTTCACCATGCCGGGGATCTGGCCGAACGAGGCCAGGTCACGCAGCATGATGCGGCTGAGCTTGAGCTTGCGGTAGAAGGCGTGCGGACGGCCCGTCAGCTGGCAACGGTTGTGAATCCGCGTCGCGGAGGAATTGCGCGGCATCTGGGCGAGCTTGTGGGTCGCCTTGAAACGCTCTTCCATCGGTTTGGTCTGGTCGGCGATCACCGCTTTCAGCGCGGCGCGCTTGGCTGCGTGCTGCTGCACGAGCTTGGCGCGCTTCACTTCGCGGTTCACCATGGATTTCTTGGCCATTCTTGGTTCCTCGAAGTTACGACGTGAAGGGCATCTTGAAATGCTTCAAGAGCGCCTTGGCTTCCGCATCGGTCTTGGCGGTGGTGCAGATGATGATATCCATCCCCAGAACCTCGTCGACCTTGTCGAAGTTGATTTCCGGGAACACGATGTGCTCTTTCAGGCCCATCGCGTAATTGCCGCGACCGTCGAACGCATTGCCCTTCACGCCGCGGAAGTCGCGGACGCGCGGCAGCGCGATGGTGATCAGACGGTCCAGGAATTCATACATCCGGTCGCCGCGCAGCGTGACCTTGGTGCCCAGAGGCTGTCTCTTATACACATCTCCGAGCCCACGAGACTAGGCATG
>CAMFIX010000059.1 GCA_945952425.1 uncultured Pseudorhodobacter sp.
GTTCTTGGCCTTGGTCGTGTCGCGATGGGCGTCCGTGGTCAGCCCGTTCAGCCCCCAATGCCGCCGCAAAAGCTCGGTCAGCTTGCCCGCCACGACCCATATGGGCCGCCGCGCCTTGCCGTCTTCGCCCGGGGTCATATCCTCGGCGTAAAGGCATTCCAGATATTCCCGCGCCAGCCGCGAGAGATATTGCGTATCCACCAGCGCCCGGGCGGTGAAGTCGCGCTCGCCCTCGTAGCGGACCATGGCATCCGGTTGAAAACGCCAGGCTTTCTCTTTCGGCAGGTTCTTCAGATTGGCCTCGATGGCGGGCCATTTCGGCGTGTTGCCCCAGGCCTCCCAGGGGGTCAGGTTGCGCTTTTCGCGGTTGGCGGATTTCAGGCAGACCACGCGATTGGCGAAGCTGTCGTCCAGGGTGCGCGAATAGGGCAGGATGTGGTCGATGTCGCAGCTGCCGTCGAAGAGCATCGTCGCGCTGATCTGCGCGCCCGTATAGGGACAGAAGCGGTGCATCACATCGGTCGAGCTTTCCTCCCAGATGCGCAGCAGCGCCCGGTTGCGGCCGGTGTCCTGTTGCTTCAGCTCTTCGATCAGCTTTTGACTGCGGCTCTCCGCCGCCCGCTGGTTCTGGGCGTTGGTCTTGGCCAGGTCGCGCTTCTGGTCCTCGCTCATCTTCAGGTCGCGGGCGAGTTCCACGACGATCTCCCAGGGGCGGCCATGGACCTCGATCACCTTGTTGACCAGGCGCCGCACCTGGCCGAGGCCGATATGCACCGTCGGATTGGTGATGCGGCCAAAGCGGGTGATCTCGTCGTCTTCGGGCTTGCCGGAGCCCGGCAGGACATGGCGGTCCAGCACCTGGCCGTAATAGGGCAGCCGGTCCAGAACCTCGCCGCTGCCCAGTTGCGAATGATCCCAGCCGCAGGCCGCGACGGCCTCGTTATAGGTCGGCACGGGCTCAGCCGGGGTGCCCTCTTTCAGGTAATGCAGGATGGCGCGGGTGGCCGTCAGGCCGATCCGGCCAAAGCCCTCGGGCAGCGGCGCATCGGCAATCGCCCGCGCCCTTTCGCGGTCAAAGCCATAGCGGGCGACGATCCAATCGACCAGCGCCTCGCCGTCCTGCTCGTCGCGCAGGCGCTCGATCAGCGCCCACTGGTCGTCGATCCCAAGCGTCGACCAACTGGCACCAAAGCGGGCCGGATAGGCCAGGCTCATCCGCACCGGATCGGCGGCGATGGCATCGCGATTGGCGGTTTCCAGCGAGAAGCTTTCGCCCGGCCGCAGCTTGATCTCCTTTCCGATGGCCGCCAGCGTCAGCACGTTCTTGCCCGGCGCGGCCAGGATCTTGCGGTTGTCGAGCGCATGAACGATCCGGTCGCGCTCGTCCCGCGTCAGGCGGCGCTTGGGCTGGCCCGGGGCCATGACGCGCAGCATGTTGACGGTTTCATACAGCGTGCGGCGCTGGGTCAGGGGATGGGCCTTGGCCAGGCGCGGCTCGTTCTGGAACAGGCAGCGGCCGATGGCGGGGGCCTTCAGGGGGCGCTGGTGGAAGATCGTCTCCTGCAGCAGGTCGCGCAGGTCTTCGGTCAACTCAGGATGAAAGCGGGCTTGCGCGGACCAGAGCTTGCGGAACTCGTCTTCCAGGTGCTTGCGGTCGGGATAGAAGTCATAGCCGGACTGCTCCTTGCCATCCTCGCCCGGCAGATGCGGATTGATGCGGGTGCGGACGGCGGGCACGGCGCGGGGGTCTTCGGCCCGCTGGCGGCGCCGGTGCAGGAATTCGCCATAGGTTCGCGCGCCCGAGGCCATGATCGCCATGTCCAGCCGCGCCGTGGCCTCGGCGATCAGCCCACCCTCGTTGTTGCCCTTGTCGGTGCGGCGGTTCGACTTGAACCCGCGCCGCTGGTTCAGGTGAAAGAGCGCCCGGCCCAGGTGGTCGAGCGGCAGGGCGCGGTCCAGCCCCTCGGCCCGCAGCGCATAGGGGTCGAGGCCGGTCAGCTCGGCCGCCTCATCGGGGCTTTGCGGCATGAGGCCCATGGCCGCGAGACGCTTCATCAACACCGCCCGGCGCCGCAGATAGCGATCCCGACGGCGCCGCATCCCCCGCGCCGTCCTGCGCCCGACGGCCAACGACTGCCCCGTCTTGGCCTCGCGCCCATCGCTGAAGATCCGCACCCCGCCATCGAGGATCTGAGCCGGCAGCCCATCGACCAGGCCGTACAGAATCCAGCCGATGGAGGTGGTGCCGATGTCGAGGGCAAGACGGGTGCGCATGGGGCGGCTCTTGTAAAATGACTTGGGGCAAGGTTTTGAGCGTCCCATGGTCCTGAGTTTATGTCAAATTTAATATGCTTGTGGAAATGTCTCTTGGATTTACGACTTGACGCGGTCGTCGGGAGCGACGCAAAACTCATAACAGCGTCGCCACAGTTCCCGTGGCGGCTATGTTTGCTTCGACGGTCCAAAGAGCCGATAGTGCTTGATAGATCACATCGTTCGGTTCCCTGTCTTGGACAGATACCCGTCAATGTGTGTGTTTCCGCTGGGCCGCATTTAGGGAACCAAATTGCCCGTTGACATCCGGCTTTCTGAAGGGTCTTCTACAATCCTTCAGAAATCGCGGTCGAGCGGTTAACAAGCTTGACAAAGCACCACATCGAAGCACGGGCTGCGGCCCGTGTCTTCATTTCTGGCCGCAGCGGAATTGCAGGTATCGGGCGGCGCCGAATGCGGGATTCCGGTGGACATCCGACGGCGTGGCTGTGCAACGCGATCTGCATCGTGCCCCGGGCCAGGCAACCGCCGATCCGCAGGACGCGGGCGAGAGTCTCAGGCTCGATGCGCGAAGGCGCGGCGCATGAGCGGCCCGAGTCTCGGGGCCGCGCCGTCCCCAACCTGGACACGTGGCCCTGCTGCTGGGAGATTTCCGGGCCGCCCTCGGTTGGCACCCAAAAGACCGCCGGACAAGGCACAGCCGCGACGGGGGGGCGTGCTGCGACATTGACCGCAGGGCCTGCCCGCGCCACTCTGCGGGTCAGGAGGCCCGATGACCGCGCTCTTGATCCGCAACCGCAATTACCGCCTGCTGTTTTCGGCGGGCGTCCTGACCAACCTCGGCGATGGGATGATCGCGCTGGCGCTGCCGTGGCTGGCCTCGATGCTCAGCCGCGACCCGGTGGCGATTGCGGCGGTGGCCGCGGCGGGGCGGGCGCCCTGGCTGGTCATGTCGCTGCCGGCGGGCGTCATCATCGACCGGGCCGACCGGCGGCGGCTGATCGCGCGGGCCGACCTGATGCGCGCCGGGATCGTCTCGGCGATCCTCTGGCTGGCGCTGAGCGCCCCGGGGCCGGGGGCGGTCTGGCTCTTGATGGGGCTGGCCTTCCTTCTGGGCTCGGCCGAGGTTCTGCGCGACAATGCCGCCCAGACCATCCTGCCCGCCCTCGTCGCCCATGCCGACCTGGAAACCGCCAATGGCCAGATGTGGAGCGCCGAGCAGCTGACCGGGCAGTTCATCGGGCCGCCGCTGGCGGGGCTGTTGATCGCGGCGGGGATCGGGCTGCCCTTCGGGCTGGATGTGGCGGCGCTGGTGCTGGCGGCGGGGCTGGTCAGCCTGATCGTCCTGCAGCCGGTGCCCCCCAAGGCGCAGGCCTTCCTGCAGGCGCTGCGCGAAGGGATCGGCTTCATGCGCGACGACCGGGCGCTTTTGCGGCTCGCGGTCGTGCTGGGCGTGTCGAACTTCCTCTCGACGGCGGCGGTGACGGTGCAGGTTCTGTTCGCGCAGGATGTGCTGGGGATGAGCCCGGCGGGTTACGGCGCGCTTTTGTCGGTCGAGGCCTTGGGCGCCGTGGCGGGCAGCCTCCTGGCGCCGCGGGCGATCCGCGGCTTCGGGCTGCATGCCTGCCTTTACCTGGCCATCGGCACCTGGACCATCGGCCATGCCGTGGCGGGGCTGGCGACGAGCGGGGTGATGATGGCCGCGGCCCTGGTGCCAGTGCTGGCGGCCTCGATGCTTTGGAACGTCATCACCGTCTCCTGGCGGCAAAGGCGCATTCCGCCGCAGCTTTTGGGACGGCTGAACAGCATCTACCGCTTTTTCGGCTGGGGCTCGATGCCGCTTGGCGCGATGGCGGGCGGGCTGGTGGTCGATCTGTTGCAACCCGGCCTCGGGCGAGAGCTTGCCCTGCGCGCGCCCTTCCTTTTGACCTCGGCCTGCTTTGCGGGGCTTTTGGCCTATGCGCTGGCCCGATTGCGGCTGGACTGAGGGCGGACCGCACCCAAGACCCTGGCCGCCCGAACGATTTCCCGCCAGACTGGCGGCCCAAGGAAGGAGCGCCCCATGCAGATCACCCGCGCCGGCCAGATGCCCTCGCGCCCCGGTCCCGAGCCCTGGTTCACCGGGCAGGTGCGCCTCGACCCGCTGTTCAACCCCGCCCAGCCCGAGCGGGTTCAGGGCGTGCTTGTCACCTTCGCCCCCGGCGCGCGCACGGCCTGGCATACCCATCCGCTGGGGCAGACGATTCTCATCACGCAGGGGCTCGGCCGCTGCCAGCGCGAGGGCGGCCCGGTGGAAGAGCTGCGCCCCGGCGATGTGGTGACCTTCGACCCCGGCGAGCGGCATTGGCATGGCGCGGGCCCCCAGACCGGCATGAGCCATATCGCGGTGCACGAGGTGCAGGACGGCCGCTCGGTCGACTGGATGGAGCCGGTGGCGGAGACGGATTACCTCGGCTAGGCCTGCAGGCCTGCTTCGGTCACGATCATGTCCATCGCGATGTCGTGGCCCTGGGGGAAGATCGTCGGCACGCGGGCCGCTTGCAGGCCGATGCCGATGGCGCAGGGCTTGGGCTGCAGGGCGGCCAGGGTGCGGTCGAAATAGCCGCCGCCATAGCCGAGCCGGAAGCCCGCCGCATCCCAGCCCACCACCGGGGCGAGGGTCACATCGGGGATCACGGCCGGGCCCTCGGCAGGGACCAGGATGTTCCAGAACCCGCGCTCCATCCGGGCCCCCTCGGCCCAGGGACGAAAGACAAGGGGCGCGGCCCGGGTCTCGACCACCGGCAGGGCGGCCTGCGCGCCGCGGGCGGCGAGAGCCCTCAGCCAGGGGCGCAGGTCGAGCTCTGCCTTGATCGGCCACCAGGCCGAGATCGTCAGCCCCTGCACGCCGCCGAACCGGGCCCGCAACACCGCGTCCAGCACGGCGATGATGCCGGCTGCAGCCGCGGCCCGGGTGGCCAGGGGCAGCGCGGCGCGCTCGGCCAGAAGGCGCTGACGCGCGGCCCGGCGCCAGACCGCGACGTCATGGGCCTGCTGGACATCCTCGTCGCAGGCGCCGGCAAGACAGGGGCTGGAGGCCAGGATGATGTCGGGCGGCTTCATCTTGCCGCCTCCACCCGCGCCATGGCCTGTTCCGCCTCGGCCAGGATCGCCGCGATCCGCCCCGCCGCGGTCGGCAGATCCTGGATCAGCCCGGCGCTTTGCCCGGCAAAGGCCGCCATCGGCTCCAGTGCGCCGGTCGTGGTGCGCAGGGGCGAATCGGTGGAGTATTTCAAGAGCGGCCGCCCCTCCTCCCAGGCGATCACCTCGCGCGGCAGGTCGTCGGGATGATGGCCCATCAGCCGATCCCCCAGCGCCCGCGTCAGCGAATTGCCGATGACGCGCACCGGCGAATGCGGCGGCCAGTTCAGGGCGAAGACATCGGTATGGACCGTATCGGCAGCATCGGCGGCCAGGATGCGCGCCTTGTGGTCGTCATGGGCAAAGGATTCCCGCGTGGCCAGAAAAGCCGTGCCGCAGTGGATGCCCTGGGCGCCCAAGGCCAGCGCAGCCACGAGGCTCGCCCCGGTGGCGAACCCGCCCGAGGCCAGGATCGGCAGCCGCGTTACCCGCGCCACCTGCTCGACCAGCACCAGGGCCGCGGTCGTGCCATGGACATGACCGCCCGCCTCGACCCCCTGGACGATCAGCACATCGGCCCCCGCCGCCTCGGCATCGCGCGCGGCCTGCAGCGTGCCGACCTGGTGCAGCACCAGGCATCCCGCCGCCTTGGCCCGGGCAACCGCCGAGGGCACGACGTCCCAGAAAAAGCACATGGCCGGCACGTGGCTGTCGAAACAGACGGCGAGCTCGGCCTCCAGCAGCGCCGGGTCGGTGGCGGCCGGGATCAGGTTGACCGCGAAGGGCCGAGAGGTCGCGGCCCGCACCGCCTCGATCTCGGCGGCGATGAGCGCGGGGCTCTCGCGCACCATGCCAAGGATCCCGAATCCCCCAGCCTCGGCCACCGCCGCGACGAGTTCCGACCGGGCGACACCGCCCATGCCGGCCAGAACGATGGGCAGGTCGCAGCCAAGACGGGTGCAGAGCGGGGTATGCAGGGGCATGACGGTCTCCGGTTCGGGGAACGGGCGGGACTCACCGGAAATGGTAAACCTTTGGGCGGCAGGGGCAATGGGGGGCGGGACGAATCGAGGATTGCCTGGCCGCCAGCGGGCAGAACCGAATGTCAGTTGTAAAGTGATCCCAAGGAACCACGATCAACCCAGCTTATGTTTGGGATTGGAGTGGTGAGCCGGTCGGGGTTCGAACCCGAGACCTACTGATTAAAAGTCAGTTGCTCTACCAGCTGAGCTACCGGCCCTCACGGCGGGGTGACTATGCGAGGTGGCGGGCGGCGTCAATCGGATTTTGGCGCGGGCGCGGCCTTTGCGGTGGTCGCGCGGGAGGGGCGGCTTTGACGGGCAGAAGGCAGCGACTCGGCCGGGAAAGGTTCAGCACCGCAGGATCGTCATTTCGGGGGATTTGGCGTCAACAGCCCTCAAGCCATTGAATCCGCATGGTGAGCCGTGCAAGGATCGAACTTGCGACAAGCTGATTAAGAGTCAGCTGCTCTACCAACTGAGCTAACGGCCCCATGCGGTGAGGGGGCGTTTAGGCCGCTTCCACGGCAGGGTCAAGAGGGGTTTTCCGCAAATCCGCTCGGCTCTGGCAGAATCCTTCGGGCGGGCGTATAGGGCGAGCATGGACACGCGACTGACGCAGGGGCTGCCCTTCCTCAAGATGCATGGGGCGGGCAATGATTTCGTGGTGATCGACTCGCGCGGGCGCGGGGCGGTGGTGACGCCTGCGCTGGCAAGGGCGCTGGGGGATCGCAACCGTGGCGTGGGCTTCGACCAGCTGGCGGAGATTCGCGACGCCGAAGATGCGGATTTCGCGCTGGATTTCTGGAACAACGACGGGACGATGGCGGGCGCTTGCGGCAATGCGACGCGCTGCGTTTCCGACCTGGTGATGACCGGCGCCGGGCGCGACGCGGTAGAGCTGGTGACGGCCCGTGGGCGGCTGCAGGCGCGGCGGGTCGGTGGCCGTGTCTCGGTCAACATGGGCGCGCCGCAGCTGGAGTGGAGCGCGGTTCCGCTGGCCCGGGCGATGGAGACGCTTCATCTGCCGCTGGATGGCGATCCGGTCGCGGTCGGCATGGGCAACCCGCATTGCGTGTTTTTCGTCGCCGATGCCGAGGCGGTCGACCTGCGCGGCCTTGGGCCCAAGGTCGAGCATGACCCGCTTTTCCCGCAGCGCACCAACGTGGAATTCGCCTCGCTGAGGGGGCCGGATCATTTGCGCATGCGCGTTTGGGAACGTGGCGCGGGGGTGACCTTGGCCTGCGGCTCGGGCGCTTGTGCGACGGCCGTGGCAGCGCATCTGCGCGGGTTGACGGGGCGGAAGGTGACCTTGGACCTCGACGGCGGGGTGCTGGAAATCGACTGGCGCGAGGATGGCGTCTGGATGACGGGGCCGGTCGCGAAGGTTTTCGAAGGCACGCTCTCTCCGGCCTTTTTGGACGCCATCGCATGAGCGCGCCGGTCTTTGCGACGCTGGGCTGTCGTCTGAACGCCTATGAATCCGAGGCGATGAAAGAGCTCGCCGCGCAGGCTGGTTTGCGTGGCGCGGTGATTGTGAACACTTGTGCGGTAACGGCCGAGGCGGTGCGCAAGGCCAAGCAGGAAATCCGTCGGCTGGCGCGGGAAAATCCCGGCGCGCCGGTCATCGTGACGGGCTGTGCGGCGCAGACCGAGCCCGAGACCTTCGCCGAAATGCCCGAGGTGACGCGGGTCGTCGGCAACCACGAAAAGATGCTCGCCGAGACCTGGAAAGGCCTCGCCGCGCCCGACCTGATCGGGGAGACCGAGAAGGTCCAGGTCAATGACATCATGTCGGTGCGCGAGACGGCGGGGCACCTGATCGACGGTTTCGGCCGCCAGCGCGCCTATGTCCAGGTGCAGAACGGCTGCGACCACCGCTGCACCTTCTGCATCATTCCGTTCGGTCGCGGGAACTCTCGTTCGGTGCCCGCCGGCGTGGTGATCGACCAGATCAAGCGATTGATCGACAAGGGATTTCGCGAGGTCGTGCTGACCGGCGTCGACCTGACCTCCTGGGGCGCCGACCTGCCCGGCACGCCGCATCTGGGCGACCTTGTGCAGCGGATGTTGCGGCTGACGACAATCGAGCGGCTTCGGATTTCCTCGATCGACTCGATCGAAGCTGACCCCGCGCTGATCGAGGCGATTGCCTCGGAGCCGCGCCTGATGCCCCACCTGCACCTCTCGCTGCAGGCCGGGGACAACCTGACCTTGAAGCGGATGAAACGGCGCCACTCGCGCGAAGATTCCATCCGGTTTTGCGCGGAAACGCTGGCGAAACGGCCCGACATGATCTTCGGCGCCGACCTCATCGCAGGCTTCCCGACCGAAACCGAAGAGATGTTCACAAACACTCTGCGGCTGGTCGAGGATTGCCATCTGACCTTCCTGCATGTCTTCCCCTACTCGCCCCGCAAGGGCACGCCAGCGGCCCGGATGCCGCAGGTGAAGGGGCCGATCATCAAAGAGCGCGCCGCCCGGTTGCGTGCGGCCGGAGATGCCGCCTTGGCACGCCACTTGCGCGCGCAAGTGGGTCGCGAACATGCCGTTCTGATCGAGACTCCACGCCTTGGCCGCACACCGCAATTCACCGAAGTGGCGTTTACGAACGATCAGTCGGAAGGTTCTCTCATGAACGTTCGCATTAGCGGAGAAGACGGCACGCGCCTTCTCGCCTGAACGAACGGTCATTCATTAATTGTGCCGGATCGTGTCGCCAGGCTGCAAGGTCGGGAACAGCTCGACCACTTCGGGCTCTAGCGCGGGGTCGTCGTTGCGCGCCGCGATGATCTGCGCGGCCTTGGTTCCGATCTCCAGCCGACAGGCGTCCATCGTCGCCAGCCGCCGCGGCAGCCCGTCCAAAAGCTCCACCCCGTTGAAGCCCGCGAGCCCCACGCGCCCCGGCACGTCGATGCCCTGGTCAAGGCAATACAAAAGCCCGCCGGCCCCGATCATGTCGTTGGAGTAATACAGAAAATCCACCTGCGGAGAGCGCCGCAGCACCGCCGCCGTCATCTCGCGCCCCTTCAACAAAGCCGAGCCGCCGTCATAGAACTCACGGTCCACCAGCGACAAACCGGCACGGCGCAGCGCCTCTTCGAACCCCTCCAGCCGCTTTTTCGCGCGGAAATCGTTCGGCATCTGCGTGCCGAGAAAGGCGATGTTGCGATAGCCCGAGGCGACGATGGCCTCGGCCATCTGCCGCCCTGCCCGGCGATGCGAGATCCCCACCGCCGAATCCACGGGCTGGCCGTCGATGTCCATGATCTCGACCACCGGAATCCCGGCCTGCCGCAGCATGGCGCGCGCCGCCCCCGAATGCTCCAGCCCCGCCAGGATCAACCCCGAAGGCCGCCAGGAGAGCATCTCGTAGATCGTCTTCTCTTCGCGCTCGGGCTGGTAATTCGTCACGCCCACAACGGGTTGAAGCGCCGTACCTTCCAGCACCGCCGAAATCCCCGTCATCACCTCGGGAAAAACCATGTTCGACAGCGAGGGGATCACCACGCCCACCAGGTTCACCCGCTGGCTCGCCAGGGCGCCCGCGATCTTGTTCGGCACGTAACCCAGCTCACGCGCGGCCTTCAGCACCCGTTCGCGCGTGGCCTCGGACACGTCGCCGCGCTGGCGCAGCACCCGGCTGACCGTCATTTCGCTGACGCCCGACGCTTCGGAGACGTCGCGCAAGGTCAAGGTGCGGCGTGGATCGTCCGAGCCCATGTGTCCCCCTTTTTGCCCTGCTTACCCCCAAATCTTCCGCTTGTCCAAAGGAGGATTTCGGCGTATGTTACCGCTAACGGAACCTGGTTCCGGCAGATCTCCGGCGTCCTGCAAGCTCTCAACCCGGACGTGGGGGAAGCGCGGGGGAGTGGTGGGCCAAAATTCACTCCCCCTTTTCTTCCCGTTGCCAAAGACCCCGATTTCAGCGACAAGCCCGATGCTGGCCCCGTAGCTCAGGGGATAGAGCGGCCGCCTCCTAAGCGGCAGGTCGATGGTTCGAATCCATCCGGGGTCACCAGCCAGCAGAGGTGACATGCGCGATCCCGATATCCAGGCGTTTCTCGATTTGGCGGCGGCAGGGTTGGCGCGCTGCAGCGGGGCCGCGGCCGATGTGGCCGCCACGGTGACCACGCGCTGGCAGGCGCCCGGCACGTTGCAGGAGGGCTGCGAGCGGCTGCCGGTTTGCGACCACCTGCCGCGGCTGTCGGAGCCCCTGGGGGCCGCCTTCCTGCGCCTCGCGCCGCGGTTGCGCTGGCGCAGGCGGGCAAATGCGACGCCGGACCAGGCCTATTACCCCGCCCATGCGAATGCGATGGTGCTGGGGC
>CAMFIX010000060.1 GCA_945952425.1 uncultured Pseudorhodobacter sp.
GCCGGGCGGGCAGCGCCTGGGCCTCGGGGCGCTGAGGGGGGGTGCGCAGCGCCACCGCGGACCGGGCGCCCAACCGCTCGACCTCTGCCGCAAGCTGGTCGAGCGTGCCCGATCCGAAGATGACCCGGGTCGGTATGCCCTTGAACAGAAACGGGGCGTCGTCGCGCATCTGGCTCTCCTTCAACTGTCGCGACCGGCATGGGCCGCCGCATGGGGACGCACGCGCAGCAGGTCATCGACCCGCCGTTGCGCATTTTCCAGCGCCTGGGCGTCGGTCAGGTCGCCGCGCAGCGCCGCATGGATCTCTTCGCCGAGGATCGTCTCGATCCCGTGGAATTCGGGCACCGCCGGGCGCGACCAGGTGCAGATCGCGTTCGACCGCAGCAGCCGGTCGACCACGCCCATGACCGGCGAACTCGCCGCCGCCTCCGGATCGGCCGCGACCGAAAAGCGCGGGGCGACGGGAAAGCCCTCGGAGACATGCTCTTTCATCACCTCGGGCGAGCACATCCAGCTGATCGCATCGAAGGCCAGCTGCACGCGGCTTTCCTCCAGATTGGCCGGGATCATCAGGTGAAAGCCGCCGACCGGATTGGCATGCATCCCCGCCCGGCCCTTGGGCTGCTCCAGGTAGCGCATCCGGCGAGAGACCACGGATTTCACGTGATATTCCATCAGCGCCGCATGCATCGACCAGCAATAGCCCATCACCGCCTTGCCGGTCAGCAGCGCCTCCACCCGGCGGTCCCAGTCCATCTCCAGCACATGGGGATGCGAGACCTCCAGGAGCCGGTGCATATAGTCCAGAACCTCGAATCCCTGGTCGGTCAGGAATTGCGCCCGCAGCTTGTCCGACATCAGGTCATGCACCGGCGTATGGATGCGCCGCCGCGGCAGGTTCAGGCAGGACGAGTTGCACGAACCCAGAAGCACCATGAACGTATTGGCGACCGGCATCCCCCGCGCCCCGTTCCAGGCCACGCCGTAAAGCCCTTCGTCGGGGCGCTGCAGCGCGCGTCCCGCCTCGATCACCTGGTCGAAGGTGCGCGGATAGGCGATGCCGCTGCGGTCGAAGATGTCTTGCCGCGCCAGGAAGAGCTCGACCGTCGTATAGATCGGCACCCCGTATTGCGCCCCCCGCCACGAGCCCGAATCCCAGACCATCGGCGCGAAATCCAGCGGCTGGATGTGGCTTTGCGCGATCAGGTCGTCCAGGGGCCGCACCAGGCCGCGCTCGACCAGGTCGCCGACCCAGGGCTTGTTCACGCAGATCACATCGTAATCCGACACCGCCTGCGCGCCGTTCTGGATCAGCCGCTCGTAGAGGTCGGGCAGGGGAAGCAAGTCGATGTTGCGCGCCGAGCCGACGTTGGAGCGCAGGTCGGCCCAGGTGTTGCGCAGGGCCTCGAAGTAATTGTCCTTGCGGAAGACGAAGCGCAGCTCGCGCCCGCCCGAGGCGCGGTGGGTCTGCAGCCGCGGCGGCGGGATGACCACGCGCGAGAAGTTCGAGCCGCCGAAATAGAACCCATCGACGTCGTCCACCTTGTCGATCGTCCCGAAGGTGCGGCCGATCGTGGCCTTGACGCCGCGGCAATAGGCGGTGAAGCGCTCGACGAAGGCGGGGCTTGGCCGCAGGAACCAGCTGCGCCCGGTCGCCGTGCGCGGCTCCAGCTCGATATGGCCCTCCGCGATCATCTGGCTGACATGGCGCATCGCGGTGACGAAGGGCACGCCGCCGGCCTGGGCCAGGGCGCTCTTGGTGATCTCGCGGCCCGTCAGATGCGCGGTCATCAGCGCCAGCGTCAGGGCGAAGACCGGGTCGCCCCGGCTGGAGGCGACCACGCTGCCGAAAGGCCCGTTCAGGTCGTTCAGAAAGTCGATGATGCGCAGCATCTCGTATTCGGTCATCGCGCGGCTCTCCTGGCCCCCGCCTCAGCCTTCGCGGTCCGGGTCTGGCTGGGCAGCATCCGCGATCCAGTCGACCAGCGCAAAGAAATCCTGCCCCGCGCGCCCGGCCTGCGCCGCCGCCTGGTATTGCTGCAGGATCAGGGCCGAGACCTCCAGCTCGATCCGCTCTTGCCGGGCGGCGGCCAGGATCAGCGAGAAGTCCTTCACCATCTGGTCCAGCCGGAAGGCGGGCAGCGTCTCGGTGCCGACGACCGTGTCCTTCTTGTAGGTCAAAAGCGGCGAGGTGACCGCGCTTTCCAGGATCACCTCCATCATCTGGGGCCGCGTCAACCCGCCCTTTTCGCCCAGAAGCAGCGCCTCGCCCAGGACCGAGGCGGTGGCGCCGACCAGCGTGTTCAGCACCAGTTTCATATAGCGCGCCCCATCCCCGGCCCCGAGCCAGAAGCGCCGCGCGGAATAAAGCGCCAGGATCGGCTCGACCTCGGCCCAGGCCGCGGCATCGCCCGAGGCCAGCACCGTCAGCCTGCCCGCCTGCGCAATCGCCGTGCTGCCCGAGACGGGGGCGCAGACATAGCCGAGCCCCGCCGCCGCCAGCACTTGACCCACCCGCTGCGAGGCTTCGGGGCTGACGGTGCTGGTCTCGACCAGAAGGCTGCCCGGGGCCAGGCTGCGCGCAAGGCCCTGCAGCGCCCCCCGGCCCTCGACCAGGGCCAGCAGCGCCTGATCGTCGGGGATAGAGGTGAAGACGATGCGGCAGCCCCGCGCCAGCGAATCGCTGTCCGCGGCCTGGGTCGCCCCCGCCGCCACCAGCCCCGCGCAAGAGGCCGGATTCGCGTCCTGCACCTGCAGCGCGATCCCCGCCCGCAGCAGGTGCAGCGCCATCGGCGCGCCCATCTTGCCCGTGCCGATCCAGCCCACCCCTGCCGTCGTGGTCGCAGCCATCCGCTCTCTCCCTCTTGTTCGCCGGGCCGATTTTAGGCCGCCCTCCCCCCGCCCGGCCGGAGAGCTTTGACCAAAATGGAAATCTTTTCGCCGTCAGATCGGCCGAGAGGCGATTTGACGTAAGACAATAACACGGTATTATGATATGGTGGGAAACCAGAACAGGCGCGGCGGACCGCGCGAGGGAGGAAGAATGCGACTTCAGGGGAAAGTGGTCCTCGTGACCGGGGCATCGCGGGGGATCGGGCTGGGAATCGTCCAGCGCTTCCACGAAGAGGGCGCCATCGTCTATGCCGGCAGCACCAGCAATCCCGCGGGCCTCTATCCGGCCGGGGTCACGGGGCTTGCGCTCGACGTGGCCGACGAGGGGCAGTGGAAGACCGTCATCGCCCGCATGATCGCCGAGCAGGGCCGCATCGACGGGCTGGTGAACAATGCCGGCATCGCGGTCTATGACGGCGTGGCCGATGGCTCGACCGAGAACTGGCGCCGCGTCCTCGCCGTCAACCAGGACGGGGTTTTCTTCGGCATGCGCGAAGTGATTCCCCATATGCAGGCGGCCAAATCGGGCTCGATCATCAACATCTCGTCGATCTGGGGCAAGGGCGCTGTGGGCGGGGCCCATGCCTACCACGCCTCGAAAGGCGCGGTGGTGATGATGACGAAGAATGCCGCCATCACCCATGTGAAGGACGGAATCCGGGTGAATTCGGTCCATCCGGGCTTTATCGACACGCCGCTGACCCAGGCGCAAGACCCCGCCATCAACCAGTTCGTCATCGGCATGACGCCGATGGGCCGCGCCGGCACCCCGCGCGAAGTGGCCAATGGCTGCCTGTTCCTGGCCAGCGACGAGGCGAGCTTCGTCACCGGGGCCGAGCTGGTGATCGACGGCGGCTACCTGGCGCAATAGGCCTCCTTTTCCGGCACGGCAGGGACCGGGTCCGACGGCATCCGTCGGGCCCGGCTTCATGCTGCCACGACCACGGGGCGCCTCCCCGCGAATAACTTTCAAAATGGAAATCTTGCCGCCTGCCGCCCCGGGGCGGGGTTGCTAGCCTTGGCCCGCGGGGGGCTTGCGGGAATGTGCGACAACCGGCTTGACGTATTAGCGTAATACGGCATTATCAGAAGACAGAATGACGGACTCGCCGGCGAGGAGGCTGGCAGGACGCATGGCTCCGACGCGCAAGCGACACGATGCCCGCCGGACACAAGCACGGGACCGGGGCTGGACCTTCGGACCGAACACCAGGGAGAGGACGAACCAATGACGCATTACAAGGGCCTGAGGTGGCTTGCCGCCAGCGTGATCGCGCTCGGTCTGCCGACCGTCGCCACGGCGCAGACCGCGGAAGAGATGATGATGTCGCGCCTGGGCACCACCGATGTGGGCCCGGTCTTCAAGGAGGCCTTCGAACACGCCGCCATGCCCGTCACGCCGGAACTGCGCGCCAAGGCGATCGAATGCTGGACCAACAACGAATGCGACACCGGCACCGGCGGCAAGCTGACGGTGGCCTATGCCGACGGCTTTGGCGAGAACGTCTGGCGCCAGGTCACCAAGATGGAATTCATCATGCAGGCGCTGACCTATCCCGAGGTCGGCAAGATCGTCTATACCTCGGCGCGCGGCGACACGTCCAAGGCGCTGTCCGACTTCCGCGCCTTCATCGCCCAGGGCGTCGATGTCATCGTGACCTTCGCCGATGCGGGCGAGGCGCTGGCGCCCTCGATCCGCGAGGCGACCGAGGCGGGGATCACGGTCGTCCTGCACAATGGCACCGTAGCCGGCACGCCGGGCAAGGATTACGCGACCAACATCTCGGAAAACATCTGCGAGCTGGGCAAGGAGTTCATCCGCGCCGTCCGCAAGGGCAACCCGGAGGCCACCAAGATCGCGGCGCTCGGCGGCACGCCGGGCAATCCGCTCTCGGCCACCTGGCAGGGCTGCGCCAAGGAAGAGGTCGCCACGCTTTCGGGGGTCGAGATCGTGGACACCGAAGACACCAACTGGACGCAGGAAGGCACCTTCTCGGCCGTCTCTGCGATCCTGTCGCGCTTCGACAAGGTGGATGGCTGGATCTACGACTATGCCGACGGCTTCCGCGGCGCGGTGCGGGCTTATGACTCCGCCAAGCGCCCCTTGGACTTCACCGTGGCGCTGCGCACCGACGAACAGGGGCTGTTCTGCGACATGAAGGCCGCGGGCAATCCGAACTTCAAGATCTTCTATTCCTCGGGCCAGAACTACCAGGCCCGGATCGCCCTGACCGCCGGGATCATCGCCCATGCCGGCACCGCGATCCCCGCCAACCTGGATGTGCCCTTCAAGATGAAACAGGCCTCGGTCGATCAATGCGACCCCAGCCTGCCCGACGAAGTCTCAGTCTCGACCCTGGTCGATGCCGACACGCTCCGCGCGATGTTCAAGAAGTAAGCGCCACGCCCCTGGCCGGTTTCGGCCGGCCAGGGGGACCAGGAACGGGGGGAGACGGCGGTGTCGGACATCGTTTTGAAGACGACGGGGGTGTCGAAATCCTATCCGGGGGTCAAGGCCCTGGACGATTTCAGTTTCGACGTCCGGGCGGGCGAGGTCCATGCCATCCTCGGCGAGAATGGCTCGGGCAAATCGACGCTGATGAAGATCGCCGCGGGCGCCATCGCGCCCAACACCGGCCGCGTCGAGATCGCGGGCCATCTGTTGGAGCGCGCCGATCCGCGGCTTGCGATCTCTTTCGGGCTGGCGACGGTCTACCAGGACGACAGCCTGGTGCGGGAATTGTCGGTGGCGCAGAACCTGTTTCTGGCGACGCCCAAGGGCTCGGTGCCCTATGGTCGGCTGATCCCCTGGGCCGAGGCGCAGCTGGCGCCCTTCAACCTGGGGATTTCGGCCGCGACGCTGGTGGGCGATCTGACCCCGGCGCATCGGCAATTCGTCGAGATCGTGAAGGCGCTGTTGTCGCGCCCCCGCGTCCTTCTGCTGGACGAGCCGACCTCGACGCTGGATTACGACGGGGTGGCGCAGCTGGCCGCCCTGGTGCGCGAGTTGACGGCCCGGGGCACCGGCGTCGTCTATGTCAGCCACCGCCTGCCCGAAATTCTCGACCTCGCCAACCGCGTCACCATCCTGCGCGACGGGGTGCACGAGGGCACGTTCGATGTGACGGCCGAGACCTCCGAGCAAGAGCTGGTCTCGCGCATGATCGGCCAGGAGGTGCAGAACGATTACACGCCCAAGGCCGGGGCGCTGGCGGGCGAGCCGGTGCTGGAGGTGCGGGGCCTCTCGGGCGAGGGGTTCGACGACATCAGCCGGGTCGCCCGGCGCGGCGAGATCCTGGGCTTTGCCGGGGCCGAGGGCAATGGCCAGCGCGAGGCCCTGCGCGCCATCGCCGGGCTGCAGCCCAGCCATGCCGGCACCGTTCTGTGCGAGGGCCGGCCGGTCGATGTGACCGCGCCGCGCCATGCCTTGCGGGCGGGGGTTCTGTGCCTTTCGGCCGACCGGGTGGGCGAGTCGATCTTTCCCGACCTGGGCGTGCGTCAGAACATGACCCTGCCGCGGCTGAGGGATTTCGTCCGCCGCGGGCTCTTGTCGCCCGGCCAGGAGCAGGCCCATGCGGCCGAGATGCGCGATGCCTTCGGCGTCGTGGCCGCGACGTTGGAGACCCCGATCAGCGGGCTTTCGGGCGGCAACCAGCAGAAGGTCGTCCTGGCCCGCTCGTTCCGCACCGATGCCAAGGCCGTGCTGATCGACGAGCCGACGCAAGGCGTCGATGCCGGGGCGCGGCATGACATCTATCAGGCGATCCGCTCCAACCTGCGCCAGGACGGGACGCTGATCGTCAACTCTTCGGATGCGCAGGAGCTGGCCGGTATCTGCGACCGCGTGCTGGTCTTTTCCCGCGGCCGGATCGTGGCCGAGCTGACCGGCGAGGAGGTGAACGAAGAGCGCATCGTGTCGAGCTTCCTGCGCGCCCGCGATGCGCGGCAGGCGGGTGCAGGCGATGGGGGCATGGTCGGGCGCATCTTCCGCGCGATGATCTCGGGGTCCAGCACCTGGTGGGTGCCCCTGGTCTTCCTGGGCCTTCTGACGCTGATGGTCGGCGGCTATGCGGCGCTGCAGACCGGCGTTTTCCTGAAGCCCACCAACATCCGCTATATCCTTCTGGCCACTGCCCCCGCAGGCATGGTCGCCATGGCGCAGCTGCATGTGCTTTTGGTGCGCGGGCTCGATGTTTCGGTGGGCTCGCTGATGAGCCTGACGGTCGTCGTGGCCTCGTTCCTCATCGCCGCGGGGATGCCGGTCTGGATGCAGATCCTGGGCAGCCTCGCTTGCCTGGGCCTGGGGCTCGTCGTGGGGCTGGTCAACGGCGCCCTGGTGCGCTTTGCCAATATCAACGCGGTCATCACCACGATTGCCATGCTGTCGATCCTGCAGGGCGCGGCCCTGATCGGGCGGCCGACGCCGGGGGGGATGATCTCGGAAGAGCTGACCGCCCTCTTGCGCGCGCGGATCGGCTTCCTGCCCCTGTCGATCTTCGTGCTGGCGGCGGTTGCAGCGGCCTTCGACGTCTGGCTGCACCGCACCCGCTCGGGGCTGGAGGCCAAGGCCGTGGGCTTCCGCGAGGTCGCGGCGCAGCGCAACGGGGTGCGCGTGGACCGCGTCCACCTGCGCGCCTATGCGCTGGCGGCGGTGATGGCGACGGTGGCCGGGTTCTTCCTGGGGTCGGAGGTCGGGGTCGGCGCGCCCACGGTCGGCGCCAACTATGCCCTGACCTCGATTGCCGCCGCGGTTCTGGGCGGAGCGGCGCTGTCGGGCGGGCGCGGGTCGTTTGTCGGCGCGCTCTTCGGCGCGATGTTCTTCGCGCTGATGGTCAACGTGATCGCGCTTCTGGGCCTTTCGACCTCTTTCGGCATCATCGCCAGCGGGGCGATGACGCTTTTTGCGATCTTCCTCTACTCGGGTCTGGCCGAGCTGGAGACGCTGCTGCAGGCCGCCCGGCGCCGCAGCAGGTTTCGCGCCTCGGCCCGGCGCGCGGACGCATGATGACCCCTCCTGACCCCCAACCCCAAGAGCGCGCGATGAAAGACAGTTCGACACCGGCGATGCCCTCCTATGCCCAGACCTCGCGGCGCGGACGCGGCGGCAAGGGGCGGGTTCCGCTGATCCCGATGCAATTCGCGGCGATCTGGATCGCGCTTGGCCTGTTGTTCCTGGCCGGGGCCGCCTTCCTGCCGCGGTCGGTCTCGGCGACCTCCATCGCCTCGATCCTGCCCTTTGCGGCCTTCCTCGCCATTGCCGCCATGGGGCAGGCCCTGGTGGTCATGGCGCGGGGGATCGACCTGTCGGTGCCCGCCATCGTCACCTTGTCCAGCACGGTGCTGCTGGGCACATCGGGAGGCGCGCAAGGGTCGGTCGTGACGGGGACGCTCTGGGCCCTGCTGGCGGCGGTTGCGGTGGGCGTGGTCAATGGCGCGCTCGTCGCCTGGCTGCGGCTGAACGCGCTGATCGTGACGCTGTCGACCGGGGCCATCGTGGCGGGGCTGACTTTGTCCTACCGCAACGGGCTGCCCGCGGAATCCGGGGTGCCGACGGCGCTGGCCGATTTCGGCGGGGCGCGCTGGCTGGGGGTCAGCACGGCGGTCTGGATCGCGGCGGGGCTGGTCGTGGTCCTGACCGTGCTGTTGCGCCGCACCGAGGCCGGGCGGCGGTTCGAGGCCGTGGGCGCCAATCCCCGCGCCGCCTATGCCACGGGGGTCGAGATCCGGCGCCACCAGGCCGGGGCTTTCGTCGTGGCGGCGCTGCTTTATGGCGTGGTGGGCGTTCTCTTGTCGGCCTTCATCCGCAATCCGACGCTGGATGTGGGCAACCCCTACCTGCTGGCGCCCATTGCGGCGGCGGTGCTGGGGGGGACGGCGATCAGCGGCGGCATCGGCTCGATGGTGGCGGTGACGGGGGCGGCGCTGTTCCTGGTGCTGCTGGGCCAGACGCTGAAGGTTCTGGGGCTGGAGACCTCGTGGCAGATGATCTTCCAGGGTCTGGCCATCGCGCTTGGCATGTTCCTGTCGGAGGGGCGGGGTTATCGCCGCCGGGGGTAAAAGGGGCGCCGGGGTGACCGGCGCCCTTTCTTTCACAGCGTGACGACCGGGCCGCTTTTCGCACCGGCCACGATGGCCTCCAGCAGCGCCGCGGTCTCGATCATCTGGGCCGAGGTGATCGGATAGGGCGCCTGCCCCCGGATCGCCCCGGCAAAGGCCAGGATGTTGTCGCGCACGGGTTCGGCCGGGCCTATGTCAAAGACCTCGATCTTGCCGCCCTTGCGGGCCTGCGTGACGACCCAGCCATCGGGCGCCTCGACATGGGCGCGGTCGCGGATATCGACCCAGGCTTCCGAGCCAAAGAGCGTGCAGCGCGAGACGAAGGGCATCGCCAGATTGGCCGCAATCGTCGCCGTTCCGCCCCCGGCAAAGCGGATGAAGGCGGCAATCGTGTCGCCCTGCGGCAGGCTGGAGCCCAGCGTCTCGCAGGAAACGACCACGCTGCGGGCGGGGCCCATCAGCCGCACGGCAAGGTCCAGCAGGTGGATGCCCGTCGCCGTCATCCCCGCGGCCGGCGCATCCTGCGCGCCAAGCCGCCAGTTCGACGGGTCCAGGGCCAGGAATTTGTCATGGCTGAAGGTCGCGTCGAACTGCATCAGCCGCCCCATCTCGCCCCGGTCCACCGCCGCGATCAGTCGGGCGAGCGGCGGCTCGAAGCGGCGCTCGTGGCCGGTGGCCAGCACCAGACCGGCGCCCTCGACCGCCTGCACGGCGGCCACCGCCCCGGCCCGGGTCAGCGCCAGCGGCTTTTCGCAAAAGACATGCTTGCCCGCCGCGGCAGAGGCCGCGACCTGCGCCGCATGCAGGCTGTGGGGCGTCACCAGCAGCACCGCCTCGACCGCGGGATCGGCCAGGGCGCTGTCCAGATCGGGCGTCACGGGGATGCCATGGGTGACGGCAAAGGCCCGCGCCACCGTCTCATTCGGTTCGACCGCCCGCAGGATCGTCACCTGATCGGGGGCGGCTTTCAGGACGGCGGCGATCTTTTGACCCCACCAGCCCAGGCCCACCAGGGCCACGCGAACCGGCGCGCTCATGCCCGGTCATCCACGCGCTTGAGGAAGGGGCGGATCGAGACCTTGTCCCAGACCCCCGCCGCAAAGAACGGGTCGTTGCGGTGAAAGGCCGTGACCTCGGCCATCGTCGCGGCCTCAACCAGGAAGCACGAGCCGATCATCGTCTGCCCGTCATCGGCCAGAAGCGGCCCGGAAATCAGCGTCTTGATCGGCTTGGTCGCGAGATAGGCCTTGTGCGCCTCGTAATGGTCCAGGCGCCTTTGCACCTGGCCCTCGTGGTCAAGACAGTGAATGATGTAATGCACCGGAAAGCTCCTTTCGTTGCGGCGCCGCCAGAACGCGGGCCAGGGTCTCGATGGCGGGGGCGGCCGAGAGGCGGGCGATGACGACGATGCGGCTTTGGCCGTCGCTGTGGGCCGCCTCCAGCCGCACGGGCCGGTAAACCTGGTCGCGCACCATCTGCAACGCCAGGGGCCGCGGGTCGGCCCGGTCGGCCACGATCCCCTTCAACCGCAAGAGGGCGGGCCCGGCCGCGCGGCTCATCACGGCGATGGCTTGCGTCAGGCGAGCCCAATCCTGCGGGCCGGTCTCGATCAGCCAGGACCGGATCGGATCGGCCTCGCCGCCCTGGGCGTGCAGGGCCATCTCGCCCCCCGCCCGAAGCCAGGCCCAGGGC
>CAMFIX010000061.1 GCA_945952425.1 uncultured Pseudorhodobacter sp.
CAGGTAATCCGCCTTCTTCTTGCTGATCGCCCAGCCGAGGTTGAGGTCTTGCGGGATCACGGTGCCATCGGTCTCGTCGCCGATCATGATGAAGCCCTTTTCGGCCCGCATGATATGCATCGCCTCGGTGCCATAGGGGACGATGCCGAAGGGCGCACCGGCCTTGTGGATCGCCTCCCACAGCGCGAGGCCGTGGCTGGCGGGGACGGCGATTTCATAGGACAGCTCGCCCGAGAAGCTGATGCGATGCACCCGCACCGGCAGACCGCCAAGCGTGCCATCGGCGAAGGTCATGAAGGGGATCGCTTCGGCAGAGACATCCATGCCGCCCAAAGCCTCCAGCACCTTGCGCGCTTTCGGGCCCGCGACGGCGATCTGCGCATATTGCTCGGTGACATTGGCGGTATAGACCTGCCAATCCCACCATTCGCATTGCAGCCAGTCCTCCATATGGGCATGGATGCGCTCGGCGCCGCCGGTGGTGGTGTGGCAGAGCCAGGAGTCTTCGCTGAGGCGAATGACCACGCCGTCATCGCTCAGGAACCCGCTTTCGCTGCACATCAGCCCGTAGCGGCATTTGCCGATGCCAAGGTTCGACATGACATTGGTGTAAAGCATGTCGAGGAATTTCCCGGCATCCGGGCCCTTGACGATGATCTTGCCGAGGGTCGAGGCGTCCAGCGTTCCAACGCCGCTGCGGACGGCAAGGATTTCGCGCTCGACCGCCTGGCCATGGGTCTCGCCCCCCACCGGGAAGCAATAGGGCCTGCGCCAGAGGCCGACGGGCTCCAGATAGGCGTTATGCGCCTCGTGCCAGGCGTGGATCGGGCTTTTGCGCAAAGGCTGGAAGATCTCGCCCCGGGCTTCGCCGGCCAGAGCGCCCAGGGTGACGGGCGTATAGGGCGGGCGGAAGGTGGTGGTGCCGACATTGGGGATCTCGGCATTCAGGGCACCGGCGAGGATCGCCAGGCCGTTGATGTTGGAGAGTTTCCCCTGATCGGTCGCCATGCCGAGCGTGGTGTAACGCTTGGTGTGCTCGACCGATTCATAGCCCTCGCGGGCCGCAAGCTGCACGTCGGAGACCTTCACGTCGTTCTGGTAATCCAGCCACATCTTGGCGCGCAGATGGATGGCGGCGCCTTGCGGCATGGTCCAGACGGCTTCCAGGGGCGCCTCTTCGGAGGGCGCTGCCTGGGCTGCGGTCCATTGGCCCACGCCTGCGGCAGCGGCGCCGCCTTGCGCCGCGTCTGTCAGGACCGCGGTCGCCTGCAGGTGACCATTGGCCGCGCCGACCGGATAGACCATGGCGAGGCCGTCATGGCTGGTGGGCGGCTTGGTGGCATCGGGGCGGAACATCGCGCCTTCGGTGTCCCAGGTGAGCTTGCCGCCGCAATGGCTCCACAGGTGGACGACCGGAGACCAGCCGCCCGACATGGCAACCGCATCGCAGGCGATCTCTTCCAGCACGGCGCCTTCGCCGGCCTGCATGCAAAGCGCCACGCCGGTGACGCGCTTGCCCCCCTTGACCTTGGCGATGCCTTTGCCGGTCTCGACCCGGATGCCCATGGCACGGGCCTTCTGCGGCAAGGGGCCATTGGCCTGGGCGCGCGCATCGACCACGACCGGCACGGCCAGCCCCGCCTCTTTCAACGCAATGGCGGTGCGATAGGCATCGTCGTTGTTGGTGACGACGACCGTCCGGTCGCCCGGCGAGACCGCCCAGTTGACCACGTAATCGCGCACCGCGCTGGCCAGCATGACGCCCGGCACATCGTTGCCCGCAAAGGCCAGCGGCCGCTCCAGCGCGCCGGTGGCGGCGACGATGCGCGTCGCGCGGATGCGCCAGAGCCGCTTTTTCGGCCGCCCGTCGCCCGGGGTGTGATCGGCGACCCGCTCTTCGGCCAGGACATAGCCGTGGTCATAGACGCCCGAGACCATGGCGCGGGTTTTCAGGGTGACGTTGGGCATGGCCCCCAGCGCCGCAACGGTGGCGGCGATCCAGTCGGCGGCCGGGCGGCCCTCGATCATGTCGCCATCCACAGGGGCGCGGCCGCCCCAATGGGGGGCCTGCTCCAAAAGGATGACCCGGGCGCCGCCCGAGGCCGCGGCAAGCGCCGCCTGCAGGCCCGCGATGCCGCCGCCCGCGACCAGCACGTCGCAGAAGTCATAGGCCTGTTCGTAATGATCGGCATCGGCGTCCTTCGGCGCCTTGCCGAGACCGGCGGAGTGGCGGATCACCGGCTCGAAGACATGTTTCCAGGCAAAGCGCGGATGGATGAAGGTCTTGTAATAGAACCCGCCCGGCAAGAAGCGCCCCAGCGTGTTGTTGACCGCGCCCACGTCGAACTCCAGGCTCGGCCAGTGGTTCTGGCTGGTCATCGTCGCGCCGGAGAAAAGCTCCGTCGTGGTGACGCGCTGGTTGGGTTCGAACCGCGCCCCAGTCCCAAGATTGACGAGCGCATTGGGCTCTTCGGCGCCACTGGCCACGAGCCCCCGCGGCCGGTGATACTTGAAGCTGCGGCCCAGCAGCATCTGGTCGGCGCCAAGCAGGGCCGAGGCGAGCGTGTCGCCCTGATAGCCCTTCAACCGCTTGCCGTTGAACGAAAATTCCAGGGCCTTGCTGCGGTCGATCAGCCGCCCGCCCTTCGACAGTCGCGTGCTCATTTGAAGCCCTTCCAGTCCGGCCGCTTGGCCTTGATCTTGTCCTGCAGGTCTTGCGGAGGCGCGGAGACCTGCGCGGGATAGGTGCCGAAGACCTCCAAAGTCGCCGTGCAGCGCGCCGCGAGGAACCACTTGCCGCAGCCATAGGCATGGCGCCAGCGTTCGAAATGCACGCCCTTGGGGTTCTTGCGGGCGAACATATAGGCCTCGAACTCTTCATCCGAAGAGCCGGGGCCGAAGCGCTTCAGATGCGCCTCGCCGCCGGGGGAGAGCTCGGTTTCCTCGGCCATCACCCCGCAGTAGGGGCATTCCAGCGTCAGCATGACGACATCCTTTCGCAACGGGTTGAATTTTCTGCGAAAATTCGAATTGGTGCGTTTTCTGCGAAAACGCCGGCAACGCGCGGGACGTGATTTTTCGCCGAAAAATCGCCTAGCAGGGCACCCGGCCGCATTTCAGCAGCTCGACGGGAATATCCCCGAAAGCCCAGATCAGCGTGCCCATGAACAGCCAGAAAGCCTGCACCCGCAAGGCCGCCTCGTGCTGGCGGCGCAACCGCGTCTTGGCCTCGCGGTAGCTGATGTGGCGCTGCTTGGCGATCTCGTCGAACATCGCGGCGATGCGCGCCTTCTGCTTGGCGCTGGCGGGCAGAACCTCGCCCTCCGCGGGCTTGCGCATCGCGACCAGGTGCTCGCGCCGCGCCGATTGGCGCAGCATCCACCAGTCGTCCGTCGTGCGCGGATCGAAGAAATACAGCCAGGCCGCCACGCCCGCCACGATCGCCCCGGCCCGCGGCAACCAGAGCCCGGTCAGCCAGACATCCATCCCGGCGCCGAGCCCCAGAACCATCATGGCCCAGGTGTGATAGAAAACCGCGGTCTTGCCTTCCAGATACTGCCCGATCCGGCTGCGATGGCGCTCGTGCAGCACGATTTTCCTCCGCCCCGGACGACATCAGCGCCGGATGCGCCTGATATGCCGCAATCCGGATCAATGCGCCACCCCCGCCGCAACGGATTCGTCGATGAACCGGCCCTCCTTGAAGCGCCACATGTCGAATTCCGCCGCCAAGGGCCCCGGCTCGCCCTTGGCCATCAACTCGGCCATCGCCCAGCCCGAGCCCGGGATGGCCTTGAACCCGCCCGTGCCCCAGCCGCAGTTGATGAAGCAATTGCCAAGCGGGGTCTTGGAAATCAGCGGTGAGCGGTCGCCGGTCATATCGACGATCCCGCCCCATTGCCGCAGCATCTTCAGGCGCGAGATCATCGGGAAGGTCTCGATCAACGCCCGCAGCGTTTCCTCGATATGGTGCCACGAGCCGCGCTGGGTGTAGTTGTTGAACCCGTCGGTGCCGCCGCCGATCACCATCTCGCCCTTGTCGGATTGCGACATGTAACCGTGGACGGTGTTGGCCATGACGACCACATCCATGCAAGGTTTGATGGGTTCCGAGACCATGGCCTGCAGCGCCACGGCCTCGATGGGCAGGCGGAAGCCCGCCATTTCGGCCAGCTGGCCCGAATGGCCTGCCACGACGAAGCCCACCTTCTTGGCGCCGATATAGCCCTTGGTCGTCTCGATCCCGGTGACGTGGCCATTCTCCGAGGTCACGCCCTTGACCTCGCAATTCTGGATGATGTCCATGCCCATGGCGGAACAGGCCCGCGCGTAGCCCCAGGCCACCGCGTCATGGCGCGCCGTGCCGCCGCGCGCCTGGTAGAGGGCGCCCAGGATCGGATAGCGCGGCCCGTCGATGTTGATGATCGGGACCAGCTCTTTCACCTTTTGCGGCGAAATCCATTCCGTCTGCACGCCCTGCAGCGTGTTGGCATGAACCGTGCGCAGATAGCCCCGCACCTCGTGATGGGTCTGGCCCAGCATCAAGAGCCCGCGGGGGCTGAACATGACGTTGTAATTCAGCTCCTGCGACAGCGTCTCATACAGGCTGCGCGCCTTTTCGTAGATCGCGGCAGAGGGGTCTTGCAGGTAGTTCGACCGGATGATCGTGGTGTTGCGGCCCGTATTGCCGCCGCCGAGCCAGCCCTTCTCGATCACCGCGACATTGGTGATCCCGTGGTTCTTGCCCAGGTAATAGGCCGTCGCCAGCCCATGCCCGCCCGCCCCCACGATGATCGCGTCATAGGCCTTCTTCGGCGCGGGCGAGACCCAGGCCTTCTCCCAGCCCATGTGCCAATTGAGCGCCTCGCGCGCCAGCGCAAAGACGGAATAGCGTTTCATCGAGCGATTTTCGGCGGTCATTCCAGCCCCTCTTTCAGCGCATCCGCGATGGACCCATCCATGGCAGGCCCCCCGGTTTTATCTTGGGCACCAAGCGTCACAATGGGGAAAATTGCGACAAGATGTCGGGCGAGAGCCGAAGAGCGACCTTTCGCCCCATCACCATCCCGCCAAGACGCCCGCTTGGGCCTTTTGTCGCGGCCCGCAGCCCTGTAATCAGGGGGCGCAATCGGAAAGGCAGCGGATGGTCACGTTCTGGATTTCGGCGGGGGCGATGTGCCTCATGGTGGTCGTGGTTCTGCTCCAGGCCCTGCGGCGCGGCGCCGAGGGTCAGGGGGCGGAGGATGTTGCGATCTACCGCGACCAGCTGGCCGAGACCGAGCGCGACATGGCGCGCGGCGTGCTGGCGCCCGAGGATGCTCAGCGGCTGAAGGTGGAAATCTCGCGCCGGCTGTTGGAGGCGTCGAACCGGGCCGAGACGGCGGCGCGCGCCCTGCCCCGCTGGCTGCCCGGCGCGGCGATTGCGGCGCTTCTGGCGCTGGGCGTGATCCTTTATAACGGTGCGGGGCCCATCGAGGGGCTCGGCGCGCCGGGTTACGGCGACTTCCCCATCGCGCTGCGCCTGTCGGAGGCGCAGAAGGCCTATGACACGCGGCCCTCGCAGGATGCGGCCGAGGCCGCCCGCCCGGCCTGGGCGCCGCCCAGCGGCACCGATGCCCAGACGCTGGACCTGATGGCAAAGCTGCGCACCGCCGTGGCCGCCCGGCCCGACGACCTGCAGGGGCATCAGCTTTTGGTCGACAACGAGGTGAAGCTCGGGAATTTCGTCTCGGCCCGCAAGGCGCAGGAGGGGGTGCTTGCGATCCTCGGGCCCAAGGCGACCGAGGCCGATTGGCTGAAGGCGGCGGAGCTGAAGATCTATGCGGCCGGCGGGCTGGTGACGCCCGAGGCCGAGGCGGCGCTGGCCGAGGTGCTGAGCCGCGACCCCAAGAACGGCGCCGCGCGGTTCTGGATCGGGCTGATGGCCGCGCAGGTCGGACGGCCCGACCGCGCCTTCCAGATGTGGCAGCCCCTGCTGGACGAGGGGCCGCAGGATGCCCCGTGGATCGCCCCGATCCGCGCCCAGATCGAAAACGTCGCCGCCGCCGCGGGCGTGCCCTTTACCCTGCCGGACGCAAAGGGGCCCTCGGCCTCGGACGTGGCGGGGGCGGCGCAGATGTCGCCCGAAGACCGCCAGAAGATGATCGAGGGCATGGTGGGGGGCCTGGAATCCCGCCTGATGGAAGGGGGCGGGCCGGTGGAGGATTGGGTCAAGCTGATCAACGCGCTTGGCGTCCTGAAGGCCACCGACCGCGCCAAGGCGGCCTATGAGAAGGCGAAGGGCCAGCTTGCCGCCGATCCGGGCGCGCTTTCGGCGCTGCAGGCGGCGGCCGTGCAAGCCGGGGTGACGCCATGATCCTGCCCGCAATCGCGGATTTCGCCGCCGCCCTGCCGCGCCATGGCGCGCTGGCGGGGCTGGACCTCGGCACGGTGACCATCGGCGTGGCGATTTCGGACACAAGGCGCATGGTCGCCTCGCCCGCGACGGTCATCAAGCGGGTGAAGTTCACCCAGGACGCCGCCGCCCTTCTGGAGCTTTGCGCCCGGCGCGAGGTGGTGGGGCTGGTGCTGGGCCTGCCCTTGAACATGGACGGCAGCCGCGGCCCCCGCGTGCAATCGACCGAGGCCTTCGCGCGCAACCTGGAAAAGCTGACGCCGCTGCCGATCACCTTCTGGGACGAGAGGCTCTCCACCGTCGCCGCCGAGCGCGTGCTGCTGGCGGCGGATACATCTCGGAAACGTCGCGACGAGGTGATCGACCAGGTCGCCGCCGGGTATATCCTGCAAGGCGCCCTGGATCGGATGGGCGCGGGAGGGATGAATGTCGGATGAAATCTGGCGGCGGGCCGAGGTGGAAAGCCCTTGCGTGAAGATCTGCGTCATCCATCCGGCGGCGCGGATCTGCGTCGGCTGCCACCGCTCGATCGAGGAAATCGCGGGCTGGGGGCGGATGACGCCGGAGGAGCGCCGCGCCGTGATGGCCGATCTGCCGGGCCGCGCAGGCCGCTTGAGCCAGCGCCGCGGCGGAAGGCTGGGACGGACGGGGGGCTCTGCCGACTGAACCGGCGGATGACCCGGGGGCCGCGGCCCTGCCGACTGGTCGGGCGGGCTCTGCCGACTGCGGGGGCGGCGACAGGGCGGCAGGTTTGGGCTCTGCCGACGGGGCGGGGGGCCTGCGGGCCCTGCTGGGCGGTCGGGGGAATTGCCTGCGGGGCCGCTTTGCGGCGGGTGGCGCACGGCATCGCCGGGTGGGTCGGAGCGGGCTCGTGATCGTGAAGCGGGCCATTGGCAGCGCGATCCGCAGGACGGGCGGCTTGGTCGGCCAGGCCTGGGGGGAAAGCTGGCGCGGGGCGGCCCGGCGCAGCCGGCTTGCCGATCACGGCTCTTGCAGGACAGAGCGCTGTCGTGGCGCCGATGCCTGCCTTTATAAGCCGGACGCCGCGGCGCCAGCTTTGCGGGCCAATACGCCCGAGAGGGCCGTCGAGGCGGGCCGCACGGCGCAAGGGGTCGCGTGGGTCTGGTCCTCTGACGGCTTGATGCTGTGCAAGTTGAACAGTCGGCGCAGAGCGATGCAGGGCGCGTAGGGCCCGGGGGTCTGGCCCTCTGACGGCTTGCTGCTCTGCAAGTCGAACAATCGGCGCAGAGCGATGCAGGGCGCCAAAGGTCCGGGAGGGCATGGCCAAGGCGACCGCTTTTCAAGGGCGGCCAGGGCCAGGTCGGCACGGCACAAGAGGCCCCGGGTGCTGCGCCGGAGGGGCCCTTTCCGGGGGGTGCTTGGCCTGCCGCGCGGCCCTCGGGGGGCGGGTTTCGCCTTACCCCGCCGCGCGCAGGAAGGCGCCGCGGAGTTCGCCCATGCCGCGGTCGATCGTCGCGGAAAGGTCGCCGATCCGCGCCAGGACCGCGGAAATCTCGGCGTTCAACAGGTGCAGCGATTCGATGGTGGTGCGGATGCGGTCGCCCTCGGCCCCCAGGCGCGAGCCCTCGACCTTGCCCATCACCGTCACCGTTTCGAGGCTGAGCATCGAGCGCCGCAGTTCGGCCCCCGCCCGCTCGATGGCCTTTGCCAGCGTGCAGGCCTCGTCGATGGCCTCGGTCGCGGCGGTGTCGTAGCGCCTGCCCAAAAGCTCCAGCTGGCGGACTTCGGCGGCGGGGTCGAGACCCGAACCCGTCCAATCCTCGCGGGGCACCAGGCGGCTGGTTTCGCGCTGCAGGGCGGCGCAGATCACCATGAAGACCGCGCGTTCGAACCGGGCGGACATGCGGCTGCACAGGCTCGTCTCGCCCGAGGTGAAGGCCGCGATCCGCGCCAGGGTCTCCAGCGTGCCGGACATGTAAAGCCCGGCGACAGCGCCGAGCGGCCCGCCCTCTGGCTCCAGCCGGGCGGCGAGGATCGAGAGGTTGGTGGGCAGGATCTTCATCCCCTCGAACTCGGTGCTGAGGCGTTTCTGGCTGGCGAGGGAGGAGCCAAGCTCTTGCCTTATCTGGGAAATCGCATCCTCGGGCACGGCGGGCGCCCGGCCGAGCCCCGCGGCGCGGGCGGTGTATTCGGCCCAGAGTGCTGCCCGCATGAAGGCCGCGTAATCGGCATGGCCCAGGTCGCGCAGCGCCGCGCCGAGTGCTGCGACCGAGGCCTCGATGCTGGCACCGGCGGCCTCTTCGGCGGCGAGGCGGGCGTAAAGCGTCTGGACCGTGGCGAAGATCGGCGCAGAGGGCTTGATGCGGATCGAGAGATAGCCGCCTTCGAAGGGCAAAACGGTGGCCAGCACCCAATAGGGCCGCCCGTCCGCCGCCCTGTTGCAGACATAGGCCACCGCGGGCTCCCCGGCCTGGATCGTCGTCCAGAGGATGCGAAAGACCGCCCGGGGCGTGCCGGAGTGGCGGATGATGCGATGCGGCGCCCCGATCAGCTTTGGCCAGTCATAGCCCGAGACGCGCTGGAAGACCCGGTTGCCGGCCTGGATCACCCCGCGCGCATCGGTGCGGGAATAGAACAATTCGTCGAGGGCGAAGGGGACCTCCTCGGCCTCGTGCAGGGTAGCGCTTCCGTCCATTGCGGCATCCAGTCAGCTGATCAGGGGCGATCATGACAGCCAGGAGTAAACCGCCGGTGAACGGACGCGGGGTCAGAGGACTTCGGCCCGGTTCTATTCGGAAGGTGGGGTTTCGATAGGCGGCGTCTCGACGGGGGGCGTCTCGACGGGCGGGGTTTCGACCGGAGGCGTCTCGACCGGAGGTGTGACGACGGGCGGGGTCACAACGGGGGGCGTCACGACGGGGGGCGTGACCACCGGCGTCGCGGCCGGCGCGCGGGTGCGGGTCACGCCGATTCCGGTGCCGAAATGCAAGGGCCCGCCCGAGAGGTCGAGCCCGAGATCGGCGCCGATATAGGCATTGTCCTGCAGGTAGGCGATGCCCAAGGTCGGCCGCACCCCGCGGCTTTTCAGGAGGTAATCGACGCCGAGCGAGCCCACGACGCTCTTGTTCTTGTCGTTGGAAAAGAGCCTGAGCCCGAGGCCGGTCTCGGTCTGCCCGCCTCCGAACCAGAAGGTCAGGCCAAGGCCGAGCACGGGATCGGCCTTGGCGGGAAGGGTCAGGGCCAGCGACGACAGGATGGCAGCAAGGGCAAGGGCGCGCATCGGAAACTCCGGAACATGGTCAAGAATACGTTAATCGGCTGCGGGGATGAGGCCATGCGCGGCCTGAGTCGGTCAAGCAGAGAAGGGGATGGCCGGGGGGACAACTTGCCGTGAAGGGGGAAACCGGCGGGGCCGCCAAGGCGCGCGCGGCGGAAGGTGCGGCGATACGGCGGCGCCGGGGAGGGGGCGCCTTGGGGTCAAGGCCCCGGGTCGCGCCCCGGGCGGCCTTGGGGAAAACGGGTCGCTGTCGGCCGACAGGCAGATCGCTCTGCGGGTCTCGCGCCACTGAAGGCGCTTTGGCCCGGCGCCCGGAGCCTTGGCCTACACCATAGCTCCCGCCCCTACCCCTGGCGTCCCAATCTCCCGCCGCGGCGGCGTGGCGCGGTCGAGGGGGCGAGGCCGGCGCGGAGGGTTTCGGTCATCGGGTGGTCTTCCGCCCCCGGCCCGTAATGCGCCAGAAGGACGGAGATGGCGGCGGGGTGGTCGGCATCGACCTTCAGGCTCAGCGCCCAGTCCATGAAGATCGAGCGGCATTCGCCCGCCGTGATCCCCTCGATCCGGTAGCTTTCGCGCACCAGCCCCTTGGGGTCGGCCTCTGCCAAAGTCATCGCCTCTGCCACGCTGCTCTCCCATCCCCTCGCCTGGCCGTTTCGCAGCGCAGCGACGCCGCCCCATTTCCCTGCGGCGCAAGCCCGCCAACCAGACCTTTCGCTGCGCAGCGAAAGGGCCTAGCCCTGCGCCGCCATCACCGCGGAGACAACCTCGGCCGCCTGCCCCGTCGCCGCGGTCAAGGCGGCGGTCAGGGCGGCGACATCGGCAAAGCCCGTCTCGCGCAAGACGAAGGCGCGGGCGCCCTCGCCCAAGGCGCCGGGGTCGATGCCGCGGGCCGACAGAAGCCGCCCCGCCGCCT
>CAMFIX010000062.1 GCA_945952425.1 uncultured Pseudorhodobacter sp.
CCCGAAACGCCTCCCGCCCCCCGCCCTGCCCGGCTGACGCTGGAAGACCCGACCCCGAAAGCCGCCCGACCCGACATGTCCCCGCCTCCCGAGCCGCCCAAGACCGAAGCCCCCCCCCAGGGCGAACCGGCGCCCCGTCCGCAGATCGGCCAGGCCGCCACCGGGCAGAAGGGCTTTTACGCCGGCCATTTCGGCTTTCATTCCCATCCTTTCGCCCTGATGCCCGACCCGACGCTGATTCTCTGGTCGCGCGATCACCGCCGGGCGTTTTCGGTGCTGGAATACGGCGTGGTCTCGGGCGCGCCGATCACGCTTCTGACCGGGGGGATCGGCTGCGGCAAGACCACGCTCCTGCGCGAGCTCCTGGGCCGGCTCGACGACACGATCACCGTGGGCCTGATCTCGAACGCGCAAGGCGGGCGGGGCGAGCTGGTGCAATGGGTGCTGAACGCGCTGGGGAAAAGCTTCGACCGCAAGGCGGGCTATGTCGCGCTGTTTCAAGAGCTGCAGGATGCGATGATCGAGGAATATGCCCAAGGCCGCCGCACGCTCCTGATCTTCGACGAGGCGCAGAACCTGAGCCTGGAAAGCCTGGAAGAGCTGCGGATGCTGACCAATATCAACACCGGCAAGGATGTGGTGCTGCAGCTGGTGCTGACCGGCCAGCCGGAATTGCGCGACATGATCCGCACCCCCCGGCTGGAGCAATTGGCGCAGCGCATCGCCGTCAGCTATGACCTGCAGCCGCTGGACGGGCCCACCACCGCCGAATTCATCCGCCACCGGCTGAAGGCCGCGGGCGGCACGGGCGAGGAATTCGACCCCGCGGCGCTGGATGTGATCCACGAGGTCACCCGCGGCGTGCCGCGCCTGATCAACCAGTTCTGCGACATTTCCCTGCTTTACGCCTGGACGGTGGACCAGCACCGCATCGGGCCCGTGCTGTTGAAACAGGTTCTGGAGGACAATATCTTCTTCGCCGTCCAACCCCCCGCCGCCCCGGCCGTGACCGCAGAGGGCCAGGCATGAGCTTCGATCTGCGCTATTACTTGGCCGTGCTCTTGCGCCGCCTGCATTGGGTGATCCTGACCTTCATCGCCGTCACGGGGCTCGCCGTCGTCGTGGCCTTCCGCATGACGCCGGTCTACGAAAGTTCGGCCCGGCTCTTGCTGGAAAGCCCGCAGATCCCCGACAGCCTGGTGGCGCCGACCGTGGACACCGCGGCGCTGGAGCAGCTGCAGATCGTGGAACAGCGCCTGATGACGCGGCAGAACCTGCTGGAGGTCGCGCGCAAGTTCGATGCGTTGCCGGGGCTGGCCGGGCTGACCCCGGACGAGATCGTCGATGGCATGCGCAAGGCCACGGTGATCGACAAGCAGGCCGGGCGCGACCAGGCGACCTTGATGACGATCACCTTCCGCGCGCCGACGCCCCAGGCCTCGGCCGCGGTGGTGAACGAATATGTCACCCGGATTCTCGCCGACAACACCGCGACCCGCACCGGCCAGGCCCAGGACACGCTGCAATTCTTCCGCCAGGAGGTCGACCGGCTTTCGACCGACCTGTCGACGCAAAGTGCCGCCATCCTGGACTTCCAGAACAAGAATGCCGATGCCCTGCCCGACACGCTGAATTACCGCATGACGCAGCAGGCCAGCCTGCAGGAGCGCCTGTCGGAGGTCTCGCGCGCCATCGCCAGCCTGAAGGACCAGCGCGAGCGGCTGGTGGAGATCTACCGCTCGACCGGCCAGCTTGGGCCGACGCAACAGACGCCCGAGGCGGCGCAGCTGGCCAGCCTGCAGGCCGAGCTTGCCCGGGCCCGGGCGATCTATGCCCCGGGCAATCCCAAGATCGCGCTCCTGGAAAGCACGGTGGCGGCGCTGCAGGGCAAGATCGCGGCGCAAGACCCCGCGCCGGGCGCGCCCGCGCCGATGACGCCTCTGGACATCCAGACAACCCAGATCGACGCCCAGCTGAACCAGCTGGACCTGCAATCGAAAGACATCACCACGCAGCTTGCCGCGCTGAAAGCCTCCATCGACCGCACCTCGGCGGTCTCGGTCCAGCTGCAGGCCCTGCAGCGCGATTACGACAACACGCAGACCCAATATGCCACCGCGACCGACCGGCTGTCCAAGGCCTCGACCGGCGAGCGGATCGAGGCCCTGGCCAAGGGCCAGCGCATCGGCGTGCTGGATGCCGCCACGATCCCCGATCAGCCGGCCAGCCCCAACCGGGTGCGGATCGGGCTTTTGGGCGGGGTGGCGGGGCTGTTTCTGGGCTTCGGCCTGATCCTTCTGACCGAGATCCTGAATTCCGCCATCCGCCGCCCCATCGACCTGGAGCGGCATCTGCAGATCACGCCGATCGGCGTGATCCCCTATAGTTTCACCCCGCGCGAAATCCTGCGGCGGCGGCTGACCATCGCCCTGGTCTTCCTGGTCGTGGCCTTGGGCCTGCCGCTCGCGGTCTGGCTGATCGACAGCTATTACCTGCCCATCGACCTGATCATCGCCAAGATCACCAAGAAGCTGAACCTGTAGGAGGCCGCGATGGAACGTCTGGAAGCCGCCATGGTCAAGGCCCGCGCCGCAAGGGCCGAGGCCCTGGGCCGCAAGCCCACCCCGGGCCCCGCGCCCGCCGTCGATTTCGACGGCCCGCCCCTGCCCCCGGTCGAGCTCGGCCCCGATCTCGCCCGACGCCAGCGGCTGACGGCGCTGCTGGGCCAGGGGCCCGCGACGCCCCATGACATCCTGCGCTCGCGCGTGGTGCGGCAGATGGGGGAAAAGGGCTGGAAGCGGGTGGCGGTGACCTCGCCCACCACCAAATGCGGCAAATCGACCGTGGCCTTGAACCTGGCCCTGTCGCTGGCGCGCTACGGCCAGTTCCGCATCCTGCTGGTCGATCTGGACCTGCGCCATCCCACGCTGGCGAAACTGCTGGAGCTGCGCCACCCGCCCGAGATCGCGGGGCTTCTGCAGGGCGGCAAGCTGATCGATCATGCCTTCAGCTTCGGGACCAACCTCGCCCTGGTGCCGAACGGCCGGGCCGTGGCGCGCTCGGCCGAGATCCTGCAGGATGCGGCGACGCTGGCCAGCCTCGACCGGATCGAGACCGAGTGGAAGCCCGATATCGTGATCTTCGACCTGCCGCCGATGCAGGGCAACGACGACACGCTGGGCTTTCTGCCCCATGCCGATTGCGCCCTGATCGTGGCCGCGGCGGAAACCAGCACCATCCCCCAGATCGACCGCTGCGAGGCGGAAGTGGGCCAGCTGACCAATGTGCTGGGCCTCGTCCTGAACAAATGCCGCTACACCGACCGCATCACGGGCTTCGAGCAAAGCTATTACTGAGGCGGCCTGACGCCCTGGCCCCGGCCTGCAAACAGCGCGGCCAGCCAGCGGGCTTCCTGCGCGATGTCGTGTTCGGCGCACACCTTCGCGCGGCCCGCTTGCCCCATCCGGGCGCGCAGCGCAGGGTCGGCCAGCAGGCGGTCGATGGCCTCGGCCAGGGCCTCTTCGTCGCCGGGCGGCACGATCAGGCCCGAGACGCCGTTTTCGACCAGCTCGGGCACGCCCGCGATCTGGGTGGCGATCACCGGGACGGCGGCGGCCAGGGCCTCCATCAGCACGACGGGCAGGCCCTCGGCGAAAGAGGGCAGGACCAGCATATCGGCCGAGGCCAGGAGGGCGGCCACCTGCCCCTCGTCGAGATAGCCCGGGAAGGCGACCTCCAGCC
Organism: uncultured Pseudorhodobacter sp.; assembly: GCA_945952425.1. GTDB lineage: Bacteria > Pseudomonadota > Alphaproteobacteria > Rhodobacterales > Rhodobacteraceae > Stagnihabitans. The sequence continues at coordinate 3,742 of CAMFIX010000062.1, forward strand.
CCAAATCCCGCGCCCGCGCCATCAGCCGCTCTTTCGAGCGCCCGTCGCCCGCCACGGTCAGCCGCGCCCCGGGGTGGCGGGCGCGGATCTTGGCGAAGGCCTCCAGGAGCAGGGGCACGCCCTTGACCGGGTCGAGCCGCCCGACGAAGACCACATGCCCGCCCCCGCCCCGGCTGGCCTGGTAAAGCGCGGGGACGATGCCGCAATGGACGATCCTCAGCTTGGGCCAATGCGCCTCGTCGGAGAACAGCATGGCCTGGCTGCGGCAATAGTGACTGATGCAGGCGATGAACGCCGCCCGGGCGATCTTTTCGGGCAGCGCCCAGTGGCGGGGGGCGAAGAAGATATCCGGGCCGTGGAGCGTGATGGAAAACGGCAGCCCCGCCATCTCGGCCGCGATCATGGTGAGGGAGCCCGAAGCATCGCCGAAATGGTTGTGCAGATGGGTGACACCTTGCGTCAGCAGGTGATCGGCCAAGACCCCCGCTTCGAGGAAATAGAATGCCTGCCACAAAAGCGCCCTGGCCCCCGGCGGCCTTGTGCGGAGCGCCAGCGCCAGCGCGCGGCCCCACCGCGCCGGGCTGCGCCGGATCATCCGCAGATGGGCCCCGATCAGCCGCAAAGGATTCTTCGCCGCCGCGATGACGCCGAAGGTGCGGGCGCTTTCCGCGAATTGCGCGGCCCCCACCATGCCCGAGGCCGCAGGCTGGCGCACCGTGCAGGCCAGGACGGTGATACCTTGCGCCCGCAAGGCCTCGATCTCGCGCTGGATGAAGGTATGCGAAACGCGGGGGTATTCGCTGACGATATAGCCCAGAACCGGGGTCATGGATGCCTCCACCACAAAAGCTTGCCAAGCCCGCCGGCGGCCTTGGCCAGCTGGGCATCGCGCCGGGACGTGGGCCAAAGCGCCAGCGCCGCCGCGCCATGGCCCAAAGCCTGCACCAGCCCCGCCGCCATCCAGAAGAGCACGCGCCCGCCATGCCCGCCCCCCGCCTCGACCACCACCCGCAGCCTGCCGCCGTGAAAGCGCCGGGCGCGCAGATAGGCCGGGGTCAGCCGCGCGGCGGGCACATGTTCGCAGACCGGGGTCCGCGCCGACCAGGTCAGCCGCAGGCCGCGCACCTCGACCAGGCTGCGCAAGAGCCAGACATCCTCGCCCCCGCCGTTGAAGCGCGCCTCGAAGGGCGGCCCATCGGGAAAGCAGCGCGCCCGGTCGAACATGGAATTGCCGGTGCCGAGCCAGGCGCGCCGGTCGGTGATGTCGGCCCCGTCGGGCAAAGCCATCCGGCGCGAGAACATCGCCTCGAAAGCGCCCTGCAGCCCAAGCGGCGGCGGGGTCTCGAACACCGGCTCCACCGGGCCGAAAGCCGCGGCCACCCCGGTCTCGGCCACCTGCCGCCAGCCCGCGAGCCAGCCCGGCCCCGGCCTTTCGTCATCGTCGATGAAGAGGACGAAGCGCCCCCTGGCCCGCGCCACCCCGGCATTGCGGGCATGGGCGACCCCGGGGCGCGGTTCGTGCAGGCAGGTGACCCCGGCAAAGCCCGCGACCAGCCCCGCCGCCCCCGCCTCGGGGCTGTTGTCGACCACCAGCACCTCGACATCGCCCGCCAAATCGCCCGTCAGATCGCCCAAAAGCGCCGCAAGCCCCTCCGGCCGCCGGAAGGTCGGGATCACGATCGAGATCAGGAGCCCGCTCACCCCCGGGCTCCGGCATGCGGGGGACGGAAGACGAAAAGGCACATGGTCGCAAAATCCCCCGATCCGGGAAAGTTCGCCCGGCCATCGCGCGATTATGGAAGAGAAAAATGGCGACCAAAAGGCCTGAAGGCCCCCTCGCCTGTGGCTTGGGCAGCGCCCTGCGGCAGAAAAGCCGCGGGCGGGCTTGTCATTTTCGGGCCATGGCCCCCATCTTGCCGCGGAAGGCCCGGATTTTTCCCGCAATCTCCCCCCAGGTCTTCACCGAAGTTTCACCCAAACGCGGAAAGCCTGTTCCGCCGATATCAGAGCCGAAAGCCGCGCATCGTGACCGAACCCTCCGCCCGCCCTGCCAAGAGCCGCATCGCCGTCGTGGGCCTGGGCAAGATGGGGCTTTCGCATTTCGCCATGGTCAATGCCCACCCGCAGGTTCAGGCGCTGGCCTGCGATGCCGGGGGGTTTCTGACCGATGTGCTGGAGAAGAACATCTCCGCCCCGGTCTTTCGCGATTACGCCGCGATGCTGGCCGAGGCGCGGCCCGATGCCGTGCTGATCGCCACGCCTTCGAAACTGCACGGGCCGATGGTGCGCGCGGCGCTGGACGCGGGGGTCCATGTGTTTTGCGAAAAGCCCTTCACGCTGGATTGGCGCCAGTCCGAAGAGCTGGCCAACCTGGCCGAGGCCAGGGGGCTGGTGAACCGCGTGGGCTATCATTACCGCCATGTCGGCGCCTTTGCCGAGGTGGCGCGGCTGTTGCAGGGGGGCGCCATCGGCCAGGTCACCCATATATTGGCCGAGGCTTATGGGCCGGTGGTCCTGGCGCCCAAACGCGCGACCTGGCGGGGGCAGAAATCCGAAGGGGGGGGCTGCCTTTACGATTACGCCGCCCATCCCCTGAACCTGCTGAACTGGTATTTCGGCACGCCGACCGCGGTTTCGGGCTCGGTCCTCGCGCCGATCTTCTCGGCCGATGTCGATGACCAGGTGATGTCCACCCTGCGCTTTGCGGGCGGGCAGACGGCGCAGCTTTCGGTCAACTGGTCCGACGAGGCGCAGCGCAAGATGACGGTGCGCCTGACGCTGATCGGCACCAATGGCCGCATCTTCGCCGACCGGCAGGAGGCGCAGATCTACCTGAGGAAACCCGTGGCGGCCCTGCCCGACCTGCCCCAGGGGTGGAGCGTGAAATACACCACCGAAATGACCGAAGACCCCTGGTTCTATCTGCGGGGCGAGGAATATTCCCACCAGATCGCCGATTTCGTCGCGGCGATCCGGGGCGAGCCCCCCCGCCCCGGCGCGGTGCCCAATGATTTCCGCAGCGCCGCCCAGACCGACCGCACCATCGCCATGATCCTGGACGACCATTCCGGCCAGGCCCTGCCGCCCCCTCGCCCCACCCTGCCCCGCAAACGCCGCTTCTTCGGCCTCTTCTGAAAGGACCGCTGCGATGGACAGGCTTCTTTTCGGCGACAACCAGTTCTTCGGCGTCAATCACATGTCCGAGGAAAAGGCCCGCGCCCAGTCGATGCGCTTTCGCGACACGGCCTCGATCATGGCGGTGCTGGATGCCGCCCATGACGCGGGCATCCGCAGCTTCATGTGCACGACCCATGAGCGCATCGCCGAAGTGGCCGAGGTGATCCGGTCGAACCCCGCGCGCTATGCCGATTTCCAGTTCTATCCCTGCATGCCCTATGCCCATAAATACGCCAATGCGGTCACCGATCTTGGCCTTGTCGGCGCGATCTCCAGCTTTCTGCCCGAGGGCGGCAAGATGGCGGCCATGCTCTCGGGCGGCATCGCTGTGGCGCAGAAGGATGTGGGCGCCATCGCGCGGCTTTTGATCGACGCCGAGATGAAGATGTTCGCAGGGCTGAAAACCCCGGTGATCTTTTTGCAGAACGTCTTCACCGACCTGATGCTGGGCCTGGGCTTCAAAGGCGCCTTCCGCATCTTTCATGACCATGTGCGCGAGAAATACGGCGCCGAGCCGGGCTATATCACCATGAACCTGCCGGCCCTTTATGCCGCCCTGACCGCGGAGGGCATCGAGAACCCGGTGATCTGCGCCAATATCAACAAGCTGGGCTTTCGCATGTCGGGCGGGCTGCCCGCCTACCTCGACGTGCTGGAAAACGGCAGGCTGCAGGCCATCGCCATGTCGGTCTTCGCCTCGGGCGCGATCCCGGCGGCCGAGGCCATCGGCTGGGTCACCGCCTTGCCCAACCTGCGCTCCATCGTCTTCGGCGCCTCCTCGCGCGGGAACATCCTGGAGACGCGCGATCTGGTGGCCGCACATTGGGGGAGCCTCGCATGAAGATCACCCGACCCCTGAAGCGCGTGAAGATCCTGAACGCCTATGTCCATGACATCACCATGGCCGAGCTGATCGCCGGTATGGACGAGGGGCTGCTGCTGACGCTGCATGTCGACAGCCTGATGAAGATGCAGAAGGACCGCGCCTTCCGCGACCTGCTGGACCAGTTCGACGTGGTGACCTGCGACAGTCAGATCCTCTATTTCGCGCTGAAGTTCCTGGGCACCCCGGTGGCCGAGCGGGTTTCGGGCTCGGATTACTTCCCGTTGTTTTACGCCCATCACCGCGACAATCCCGCGATGACGGTCTTCCTCTGCGGCGGTCAACCCGGCATCGCCGAGATCGCGGCAGAAAAGATCAACGCCCGCGCCGGGCGGCGGATGATCGTGGGGGCCTATGCGCCGCCCTTCGACTATGACCGCCATCCGCAGGAGATCGAGCGGATGATCGCGGCCATCAATGCCTCGGGCGCCACGGCACTTCTGGTGGGCCTCGGCGGCGGGCGGCAGGAGAAATTCCTGGTGCAGTATCGCGACCGGATGCCGGGGGTGAAGCTGTTCCTGCCCTTGGGCGGCACGATCGACTACGAGGCCGGCACCTTCCAGCGCCCGCCGCCCTGGGTGACGACGGCGGGGCTGGAATGGCTTTACCGCCTGGTGAAAGAGCCCCGCCAACGCTGGCGCCGCTATGTGCTGCACCAGCCGCCGGTCCTCTGGCGCCTGGTCGCCCAACGCCTGGGGCTTTATCGCGACCCGTTCGGGGGATGAGGCTCGGCCCGGCGCTCCGCTGGATGGGTCACCGCGGGCGCGAGGCGCTGCTCTTGCCCGCGCTCTTGCGGCGGGCGCGGCCGAAAGTCGTCTTCCTGCCCTCGGCCTCGGGCAGCGGCGCCTCCGACCTGCGCGCGGTGAAGATTGCCGCCGGTCTGCGCGCGCGGGGCTGGAATGCGCAATGCCTGGCCCCGCAGCTGGAGCTGGGGCAGCGCGAAAGATGGCTGCGGCAGTTTCGCCCCGACGGCATCGTCTTCCAGCAATGCCGTCATCCGCTGAACGGGGCCGAACATGCTTTCGGCCTGCCCTATCTCCTGGACATCGACGATGCCGATTTTCTCGACCCGCAGCTGCGGGCCCGGCTCGAGGCGACGGCGCGGGGGGCGCGCGGCGTGATCGCGGGGTCGCGCCACATCCGCGACTGGGCGCGGGGCTTCAACCCGGTGGTGCGCGTGGTCTGGACCGGCTCGCCGATCAGCCCGGGGCCCCGCCCGCCCCAGGCCGTCCGCGCGCCCATCGTCGCCTGGGCGCAGTCCGAGCCGCTGGGTTACCCGGACGAGCTGGCTTTCGTGGCCGAAGTCCTGCGCCCCGTGGCAGAGCAGAACCGCAATGTCGTCTTGCGGCTTTACGGGGTGAACGACGCCGCGGCCCGCGCCGCGCTGGCCCGGCATTTCGATTTCCTGCGGCTGGAGACCCTGCCGACCCTGCCCTATCGCCGCTTTCTCGTCTCGTTGCGCGACATCGCGCTCGGCCTGTCGCCGATCGTCCCGAGCGCACCCTTCAGCCGGGGCAAGAGCTTCGGCAAGATCCTCGGCTATCTCGATGCCCATGTGCCGGTGATCTGCGCCGATCAGGCCGATCACGCGCTGTTCTTCACGCCGCAATCCGGCGTGGTCAGCGATGCGCCCGCGGTCTGGACGGCCGAGATCGGGGCGCTTCTGGGCGATCCGGATCGCCGCGCGGCGATGGCGGCGGCGGCTTTCGCCGATTTCGGCCGACGGCTCAGCCTGGACGAGGCCGCCCGGCGGGTGGACGGCATCCTGCGCGCGCTGCTTTAAAGCAGCGCCGCCACCCAGTCCATATCGCCCATCTGCACCCCCTGCAGGGTGATGCTGTCGGAGCCCAGATGCAGCACGACATTGCCCGTTGCATCGGCGCTGGCCGCGGCCAGAAGGGCGGCGCGGTCGGCCAGGTGCCAGGCGGTCAGGTCCAGCGTGTCGCGCGGCGTCAGGTCGGTGATGATGTCCTGGCCATGGCCGGGGGCGAAGACGAAGACATCCGGGCCGCCGCCGCCGCGCAAGAGGTCGTTGCCGAGCCCGCCGATGATCCGGTCCGCGCCCAGCCCGCCATCCAGCGTGTCATCGCCCGCCCGGCCATAAAGCGTGTCATTGCCGCCCGCGCCGAAGACCGCGTCATTGGCGCCCAGCCCATAGAAGATGTCATTGCCCGCGGTCGCCCGGATCGCCTTGGCGCCGGTGACGATCGAGCCCTGGGCCAGGGCCTCGCCCAGCGTGGTGGCCAGCGCGGCGCCGGTGGCATAGCTGCCCTCGCTCTTCAGCCCCAGGAGATGGCCGAGCGCCGAATTCGGCGCGATGGCGCGGATCGTCAGCCCGGCGCCATCGGCCGGGGCCTGGAACTGCACGAGCCCCGCGGCCGAGGCCTCGCTGCGCGCGCCGATGCTCGCCACCGAAAGGGTGCGGCCCTGGGGCAGCGGAATGGCGGGCAGGTACTGGTCGATGAAGCGCGTGACGCCGGCATCGAATTTGAAGATCTCGATCGAGCGGATCAGGTAAGAGGAATCGTGCCCTTCGATCCTGTAGAACTCGCCGTCCTTTGATAGGGTATAGTCTTCGGGCCTGCCTGCGAGCACCAGCGTGTCCCTGCCGCCTTCGCCGGAGATGGCGTCGTTGCCCTGGCCGGGGGTGAAGCGGTCATTGCCCTTGCCGCCGATCAGGAAGTCGTCGAGCGCGGTGC
>CAMFIX010000063.1 GCA_945952425.1 uncultured Pseudorhodobacter sp.
ACTCATCGCTACCTTCTCCTCTGTAGCATGAGCAGATTTTCACTGGGTCGATACATATTCTCCTTCCCCTTGCAACCCACCCTCGAAAGCCCCATCCTTCCCCCAAAGGGAGGCCTGTCATGGACCTGTGGGCGATCTGGTGGGTTTGGGTGGTGGCGGGGGTGGCGCTGGCGATCCTGGAGGTCGTCATTCCGGGCTTCGTCTTCCTGGGCTTTGCCATCGGGGCGGGGTTGACGGGGCTTTTGGTGCTTTTGGGCCTCGCGCCCGGGAATGTCGCGCTTCTGGCGCTGGTCTTCGCGGTGCTGTCGCTGGCGGCCTGGGTCGGGCTGCGGCGCTCGGTGGGCGTGACGCGGACGCAGGTCAAGGTCTGGACCGAAGACATCAACGACCGCTGAAGAGGATTTGGTAACCCCCCCGCGCTAGCTTGGGCCCAGGCGATTCCCGAGGTTTCCATGATTACGCTTTACGAAAATCCCGGCTGGGGCTCTGCCATCGTCGAGCTGCAGCTGGCGCTTTATGGGCTGCCGCATGCGTTGGTTACGGTGGGCAACATCCACCAGGACCCGGTCGCGCGGGCGGCTTTGGGGCGGGTGAACCCGCTGATCCAGGTGCCGACACTGGTGCTGGAGAATGGCGAGGTCATGACGGAAAGTGCGGCGATCACGCTGCTCTTGGCCGATCTCGCGAAATCCGACCTCTTGGTGCCCAAGGCGCGCAGCAAGCACCGGGCGGCGTTTTTCCGCTGGCTGGTGTTCCTGGTGGCCTCGATTTACCCGAGTTTCGCTTATTCCGACACGCCGGAACGCTTCGTGAAGGGCAATGGCGGCGAGGCGTACCAGCTGAACGTGATCGAGCATCGCAAGCAGATGTGGAAGGTGATGGAGGCCGAGGCCGCGCGGCGCGGTGGGCCGTTCTTTCTGGGCGACAGGCTGTCGGCCATCGACATTTTCCTGGCCTGCATGGTGCATTGGCGCCCGCGGGAAGAGTGGTTTCGGACCGAAACCCCCAGCCTGTGGCGCGCGGCCGAGGCGGCCTCGGCGCTGCCTGGGCTGCAGGCGGCCTTTGCACGCAACTTCGGATGAGCTTTCACGGGGCCAAGCTGGCGCTTTTGTGCGGCGATGCGCTTCTGACCTATCTGCGCGACGACCGGCCCGATCTGAATTGGGCCGCGATGTGGGATTTGCCGGGCGGCGGGCGGGAGGGCGATGAGACGCCCCAGGCCTGCGTGCTGCGCGAGCTGCAAGAGGAATTCGGCCTGCGCTTCGGGCCCGAACGGCTGGAGCATGGCTGGGAGCTGCCCTCGCTCAGCGCGCCGGGGGCGAAGGGCTGGTTCTTCCTGGGTCGCATCACCGAGGCGGAGATCGCCGCCATCCGGTTCGGCGACGAGGGTCAGTACTGGCGGATGATGGGGGTGGAGGATTTCCTGCTGCACCCCAGGGGCATCCCGCCGCTGCAGGACCGGCTGAAAATGGCGCTGGGCGAGACGGGCTGGCGGAAGCGGCGGGAGGGGGCGACCTTCGGTCCGGTGCGATGACATGACAGTGCCATGGTCGGCGGGGTGGGGCTGCTCAGCTCACGCTTGCCGACACGCGCGGCCTGTGGCCTGACGGCCTGGGTCCGCGGTTGAGAACATGTCCGCCATTCATAACCTACCCGTCGTTCAGAACCTGCCCACCGTTCAGAACCTGCCCGCAGCTTAGAACCTGCTCGCCATTCAGAGCCTGCACACCGTTCAGACCTGCCCGCCCCTCAGAACCTGACCGTGCCGCTGGACATTTCCATGCGCAGCTTGGTCTTGGCGAAGGCGGGGTTCCAGGGGGTCTGGGTCACGTCGCAGCCTGCAAGGGGCGAGGCTTTGAGCTCTTCCTCGGTCTTGTAGCGCTTGAACACCAAAGTGTTGACGTGCAGGGGCGTGTTGCCCAGCCAGAAGGCGATGTTCGCACTGGCCTTCTTCTCGACCATCCGGGTGGTGGCATTGGACTTCAGCGTCATCACGAAGCCGCAAATCGCCAGCATGCCGGAGGCCTGGCGCGGAGCGGCATAGACCTCGATGTTGCCCGAGGAGCTGAGGCTGTAGCCGATCCCCTCATAGCCTTTGTCGATGGTGATGGTCGGCACTTCGGCCAGGGCGGGGGTGGCGAGGAGGAGGGAAAGGGCCAGGGCGCGCATGAAATCTCCTGTGACGAACAGGGCGAGTGTTGCGCGCCGGGGCTGGGTTTGGCAAGGGCTCAGGCGATCTCGGCCAAGAGCGCCCTTGCCGCGGCGGCGGGGTCATCGGCGGCCCAGATCGGGCGGCCCACCACGATGTGGTCGGCGCCGGCCTGAAGTGCGGCGCGGGGGGTGGCGATGCGCTTCTGGTCGCCGGTCGCCGCGCCCGCGGGGCGGACCCCCGGGGTGACGATCAGACGGCCCGCGGGCGCAATCGCGCGGATCGCGGCGGCCTCTTGCGGCGAGGCGATCACCCCGTCGGCCCCGGCGGCAAAGGCGCGGGCGGCGCGGTCCAGCGTGATCTCGGCCAGGTCGCCCGGGCGGATCAGGTTGGCATCCAGATCGGCGCGGTCCAGCGAGGTCAGCACCGTCACGGCCAGGATCTTCATCCCCGAGCCGCCCCGCCCCTCGACCGCCGCGCGCACCACCTGCGGGTCGCCATGCACGGTCAGGAAATCCAGGTCGTATTGCGCGAACCCGCGCACCGCTTTTTCGACCGTCGCCCCGATGTCGAAAAGCTTCATGTCGAGGAAGACCCTTTTGCCGCGCTCGTGCTTCAGCTCGTTGGCCAAGGCCAGCCCGCCGCCGGTCAACATGCCGAGCCCGATCTTCCAGAACGAGACCGTGTCGCCCAGCCGGTCGGCCAGCGCCAACCCCTGCACCACGTTTTCGACGTCGCAAGCCAGGATCAGGCGGTCATCCATCATGTCCTCCGGGGTTTGGGGCGTCTTGCGGCCCGGGGCCCGGCTTGTCAAGACGCGCGAAGAATTGCGCGGGGCGCGATGCAATGCGGATTTCCCTTTCCCGCGCGGCGAATTAGGGTCCGGCGCATGGTTCTGGCATTCGACATCGGCGGGTCGCGCATCCGGGCGGCAAGGGACGGCAAGGGGTTGGGCGAGGTCTCGACCCCGGGCGAGGCGGCGGCGTTTTTCGCGGCGCTGCAGGGGTTTCTGCGGCCCGAGGACCGCGTCGTCGCGATCTCGATCGCGGGGGTGTTGGACCCCGACAACCACAGGATCAAGGTCGCGAACATCCCCTGCATCGACGGGCGAGCCTTGGCGCCCGAGCTGGCGCAGGTGCTGGGCCGCCGGGTGGTGGTCTTGAACGATGCCGATTGCTTTGCGCTGGCCGAGGTGGCGGTGGGCGCGGCGCGGGGGCATCGGAATGTCTTCGGGGTGATCCTGGGGTCGGGCGTGGGCGGCGGGCTGGTGATCGGCGGCCAGGTGGTGCAGGGCGCGGGTGGCTTCGCCGGGGAATGGGGCCACGGCCCGGTGATCCGCGAACCGGCCTTTCCCTGCGGCTGCGGCCAGACCGGGTGTCTGGACACGGTGGGCTCGGCCCGGGGGCTGGAGCGGCTGCATCAGCATCTGACGGGCGAGGTCATCGGCTCGGTCGAGGTCATAAGGCGCTGGCGGGCCGGGATGGCGGCGCCCGCGGTGGGGCTTTGGCTGGAGCTGGTGGCGGGGCAGCTGGCCATGGTGGTCAACCTGGTGGGCTGTTCCATCGTGCCGGTGGGGGGCGGGCTGGCCAATGACCGGGCGCTGATCGCCGCGCTGGACCGGGCGGTGCGGGCGCGCATCCTGCGGCGGGTGGACCAGCCCCTGGTGGTGGTGGCCGAGGCGGGGCCGGACGCCGGGTTGATCGGGGCGGCATTTGCGGGGGAGCGCGCATGAAGCTGGAAGTTTGCGTGGACGATGCCTTGGGGCTCTGGGCGGCGGTCAAGGGCGGCGCCGACCGGCTGGAGCTGTGTTCGGCTTTGTCGCTGGGCGGCTTGACGCCCTCTTTCGGGCTGATGGAGATGGCGGCGGGCTGCGGCGTGCCGGCCTATCCGCTGATCCGGGCGCGCTCGGGCGGGTTTCACTTTGCCGATGACGAGATCGCGGGGATGTGCGCCGACATCCGGGCGGCGCGCGACCTGGGGCTGGAGGGGGTGGTGCTGGGGGCGCTGCGGCCGAACCTGCAGCTGGACCTTCTGGCGCTGGAGGCGATGATCGCGGCGGCCGGGGCGATGGACCTGACGCTGCACCGCTGCATCGACCTGTGCCCCGATGTCGAAGAGGCGGTCGAAGAGGCCATCGGTCTCGGTTTTTCGCGCATCCTGACCTCGGGCGGGGCGAAGACCGCGGCCGAGGGCGTGGAGCGCATCGCCCGGATGATCGAGGTGGCGGCGGGGCGGATTTCGATCATGCCGGGCTCGGGCGTGAACGAGGCGACCTGGCCGCTCTTGGCGGGGTTGGCGGTCGAGGAGGTCCATGCCTCTTGCGCGGTGGCGCTGAAATCGGACCGGGTGCTGAAGGGCTTCGGCTTCGAGACCGGCCATGAAAAGCGCACCGATGCGGCGAAAGTCGCGGCGTTGAAGGCGGCGATAGGCGCCCCGGCGGCTTGACCGGGGCTTGGCGGCGTGGTCTCTGACCCCATGGCCGCCCGCAAGACCAAGACCCCTGAAGCCCCGCCGCCCCGCCCGTTGTGGCGCAGGGCGCTGCGCTGGCTGGGGCGCGGGGTGGCCTCGGTCATGGGGTTTTACCTCTTCCTGATCGTGCTGTTCTCTTTCGTGCCGCCGCCGGGCAATATCTATCAATGGCAGGAAAGCTGGCGGCTGGGCGGGATCGAGCGCGACTGGGTGCCCTTCGACAAGATCGCGCCGGAGATGGCGCGCTCGGCCGTGGCCGGAGAGGATGCCAATTTCTGCCTGCATTGGGGCTTTGACATCGCCCAGATCCGCGATGCGATTGCGCATGGGCAGAAGCGCGGCGCCAGCACGATCAGCCAGCAGGTGGTGAAGAATGTCTTCCTCTGGCAGGGGCGGAGCTATGTGAGGAAGGCCCTGGAGGCCGTGCTGACCCCGGTGGTCGAACTCATGTGGTCCAAGCAGCGCATCCTTGAGGTCTATCTGAACGAGGCGGAATTCTCCGAAGGCGTCTTCGGCGTCGGCGCCGCCGCCCGGGTGCTGTTCGACACCGACGCCGCGAGCCTGACGCCCAAGCAGGCGGCGCGGCTGGCCTCGGTCCTGCCGAACCCCAAGGAATATAGCGCGGTGAAGCCCGGCGCCTATGTGAGAAACCGCGCCGCCGAAATCACCTCGGGCGCGGATACGATCGAGGCGGACGGCAGGGCGGGGTGTTTCGAGACGGTGGATTGAGCCCAGATTTGTTGTGCGTGGTGGTTATGTAAGATGGGCCGGAACTGATCCGGCTGGCCAGGCTTTTCCCTGACGAGGTGCAGCTGCCCTCGGGCGACGGTCTGCCCCCGGAGAGCCAACCCTTCTTCGATGGGATGGAACCAGACCTCTCGGCGACCCGGGAGGGGTGAACTCAGGAGTTCGAGATGATGTCGAACAGAATGCTGAACGCGCCGAGAGCCAGAAGCCCGATGAAGATGGTGCGGAAAGTGCGGCCGATGGTCGAAAACATGGGAGGTTCTCCCTGCGATTGTTTTTGTCGTTCTTACCTGCAACTGTGGCAGGAATTGGGCAATCAGGCTACGTTTTCGGGCTCGGAGACCCAGAGTCTGACCCCGCCCGCATACCATTCGGCGAAGACCATCCTCGATGGTGTCCGGGCTGACTGGCAACTCTTGCGACCCTTGCCGATGCCGCAAGTCCGCCTTGGCCAAGCCTGACTTGCCCCGCCCCTTCCCCGGGTCTATGAACGGCTGATCCCTTCCGAGAGACCCCATGATCCGCCTCTACCATTTCCCCCTCTCGCCCTTCTGCCGCAAGGTGCGTCTGACCTTGGCCGAAAAGCGCATGGAGGTGGAGCTGGTCGAAGAGCGCTACTGGGAGCAGCAGCCGGAGTTTCTGCGGCGGAACCCGGCCGGCAAGGTGCCGGTCTTGAAGATCGACGCCCGGCTGATGAGCGAAAGCCAGGCGATCTGCGAGTATCTGGAAGAGGCCAACCCGACGCCGGCCCTGATGCCGCGCGACCCCGAGGCGCGCTACGAGGTGCGGCGCCTTTGTGCCTGGTTCGACGACAAGTTCCACGAGGAAGTCACCTCGAAGCTCTTGTACGAGCGGGTGCACAAGAAGGTCATGGGGCTGGGCTATCCCGACAGCAAGAACGTGAAATTCGGGGCGGGGCGGATCAAGTATCACCTGGATTATATGGCCTGGCTCTTGGAGACGCGGCGCTGGTTGGCCGGGGATGTCATGACGCTGGCGGATTTCGCGGCGGCGGCGCATCTGTCGACGCTGGATTACATCTCGGACGTCGACTGGAACCGCAGTGCGGCGGTGAAGGACTGGTATGCTAAGATCAAATCGCGCCCGGCCTTCCGCAGCCTTCTGGCCGACCAGATCCCCGGCTTCCCGCAGCCCGCGCATTACGCGAACTTGGATTTCTAGGGCCGGGTCAAAATTTTTCGGCGAAAAATTTTGGCGTCAGGTGTAGCGCATATAGGCGAAGGCGGAACCGTCGGGCGCCCAGGACGGGGTGTTGATCGTGCCCTGGCCGCCGGTGAACTCCAGGATGCGGCGGCGGTTGTTGCCTTGCGGGTCGCAGAGGACCAGGGCCACGGGTTGCATGGCCGGATGGCCCTCGGTGCCGGGCGGATAGGCCAGATAGACCAGGTGGCGGCCATCCGGAGAGGGGTGGGGGAACCAGTTGACGCTCTCATCGGCGAAAAGCCTGCGCTGGCCCTGGCCGTCGGCCTGCATGACCCAGATCTGCGCATGGCCGTCGCGGTCGCAATTGTAATAGATATGCCGCCCGTCGGCCGAGAAATCGGGGCCGTCGGATCGGCCCTCTCCGCCGGTCAGCCGGGTTTCGGGGCCGTCCTCGGCGGGGGCGGTGTAGACGTCGATCACCCGGCTGCCCCGTGCGGCGACATAGGCGATGCGGTCGCCCGACCAGCCGTGAAACCAGCTCGGCGCCTGGGGGGAGCGTTTGATGGGAGCGCCCAGGCCCTTGTCGGTGACGGCGGCGGTGTAGATCTCGGCGCCCTGGCCGTGGTGGTGGGTGGAAAAGGCGATCCGGCTGCCGTCCGGCGAGAATCCGTGGTCGTTGTTCAGCCGGGTCAGGCCGGTCGGCAGCTCGATCAGCCGGGGGGCGTCGAGGGGGACGCGGTAAAGCCTGCCTTCGCCGTTCACCAGAAGATTGCCGGAAAGCGGGCCGCCGGGGGCCCAGTTCGGCGCCTCGATCAGGCCGGGATGGGTCAGGAGCGTGCGGCTTTGGCCGGTTGACAGGTCGTAGAGGTCGAGGTGGCTTTGCATCGCGGCACTGTCGCGGGGCGGGGTGCGGAATGCAAGCGGGCGGGGGAATGGGAAAGGCGCGACCCCGGGGGGCCGCACCTTTCTGGCATCTCGCAAAGGCTCAGGCCTTGCGCTTGGGCGGCACGAAGCGCTTGGACGTGTCCGAGGCATCGGCGCGCGGTTTGGGCGCGGGCTTGTCGCCATAGGGCTTCGCATAGGGCTTGGCGCCGAAGCTTTTGCCGGCGGGTTTGTCGCCGTAAGACCGACCCTCCGACCGGCCCTCGGGGCGCGCAGGCTTGTCGCCGTAGCTTTTCGCATAGGGCTTGCCCGCGGGTTTGTCGCCATAGGGCTTGGCATAGGGTTTGGCCGGGCGGTCGCCGAAGGACTTGGGCGCGTCCTCGCCGCGGGGGCGGTAACCGCCCTCGGCGCCGTGGCTCTTGTAGCCGGTCGCCTTGCCGTCGCCCTTGGGGCCATGGCTGCGGAAGCCTTCGGACTTGGGCTTGTAACCCTCCGCGCGCGGCTTGTAGCCCTCGCCATCGCGGGACTTATAGCCTTCCGAGCGCGGCTTGTAGCCTTCGGCGCGGGGCGCGTAGGGCTTTTTCTCGTAGGGTTTTTTCGCGATGGCCGGGGCGCTGTCGGCCTCCAGCGGGGTCCAGCTGCCGCCTTCGCCCTCTTCGACGATGCGGGCGGGTTTCGGGCGGTAGGGGGCCTTGCCCTCCTTGGGCGCCCGGGGTTCGTAAGTCTTGGGTTCGTAAGCTTTGGGTGCGCGCTCTTCGCGCGGCTCGTAGGTCTTGGCCGGGCGTTCGCCATAGGGTTTGGCGGGACGCGGGGCACGGGCGGGGGCGCGCGCCTCCAGGTCGGGCTCGCCCGCAAGGCGCGTCATGGTCAGGTCGCGGTCCAGCTGGGTCGTGGCGTCGAAGCGCCCGGCGACGGCCTCGGCGATCTGCACGAAGGTGCGGGTCTGCTGCACGCGGATGGCGCCGATGCCGTCCTTGGCGATCGAACCCGCGTCGCAGATTTTCGGCAGAAGCCAACGCGCCTCGGCGCGCTGTTCATGGCCGGCGTTCAACTCGAACCAGATGGACGGCCCGAACTCGCCACGCTCGCGCACCGGAAGGGCGGCGGGGGGCGGCAGGCTGTCGGAGAGAACCTCGGGCGCCGAGCGGCCCTGGCGCCAGAGCCGGATGAAGGCGGCGGCGACACGCTCCGCCCCGAAATTGTTCAGAAGCGTCGTGGCCAGATCGGCCTCGTCGCCCGGCTCGGCGGCCAGGCTTTCGTGGTCCAGCATGCGGGCGTCGTCGCGGTCTTGCACTTCTTCGGCCGAGGGCGCCTTGCCCCATTCGGCCACGACCTTGGCGCCGGTCAGAAGGCGCTGGGCCTTTTTATACTCGGCCGGCGTGACGATCAGGGCCGAGATGCCCTTCTGCCCAGCACGGCCGGTGCGGCCCGAGCGGTGCAGCAGCGTTTCCGACGAGCCCGGCAGGTCGGCGTGGATCACCAGCTCCAGCCCCGGCAGGTCGATGCCGCGGGCGGCGACGTCGGTGGCGATACACACCCGCGCCCGGCCGTCGCGCAGGGCCTGCAGCGCATGGGTCCGCTCGGTCTGCGAGAGTTCCCCCGACAAAGCCACGGCCTGGAAGCCGCGGTTGGTCATGCGGGCAAAGAGGTGGTTCACATTGGCGCGGGTCTTGCAGAAGACGATGGCGGTGCGTGCCTCGTGAAAGCGCAAGAGGTTGAAGATCGCGTGCTCGCGGTCGCGCACCTGCACCGAGAAGCCGACATAGGCGATGTCGGCATGCTGCGGCTTTTCGGATTTCACCGCGATGCGCATGGCGTCTTTTTGATAGGTGCCGGCCAGCTGTTCGATCTCTTTCGGCACGGTGGCCGAGAACATCAGCGTGCGGCGCTCTTCGGGGCAGCCCGAGAGGATCAGGGTCAGGTCTTCCTCGAAACCCATGTCCAGCATCTCGTCGGCCTCGTCCAGCACGACGGCGCGGATCTGGTCGAGCTTGAGGCTACCACGCTCGATATGGTCGCGCAGACGCCCGGGGGTGCCGACGACGATATGGGCGCCACGGTCCAGCGCGCGCTTTTCGGTGCGGTAATCCATGCCGCCGACGCAGGTTGCGACCTTGGCCTGGGCGCTGCCGTACAGCCATTCGAACTCGCGCGCGACCTGCAGGGCCAGCTCGCGCGTCGGCGCGATCACCAGGGCCGAGGGCACATCGGCGAACAGCAGTTCAGCGGCGCCCTGCAGGATTTCCGGCGCGATGGCGAGGCCAAAGGCCACCGTCTTGCCCGAACCCGTCTGGGCCGAGACCAGAAGGTCGCGACCCGCGACGCCCTCTTCCAGGATGGCCGACTGAACCGGCGTCAGGGCGTCATAGCCCTTCGCCGCCAGCGCCTGCGCCAAGGGCGCGGCAATGCTTGCGTTTTCCATGTTTTTCCCAAAGGGGGCTTTCCCGCCCCGTGATGTCCTTCCGGCCCATCACCCCGCCCCATGCTTCCTCTGGCATGGCTTGGAACCTTCGGCCGAAGCGCGGTCAATAGCCGCTTTCCACCCGTCTGTATAGCCCCTTTTGCTGCAGCGCGGCGCTTTACCGCCCGGGGCTTTGCGCCTAAACTCGGGCGCGAACGAAGGAGTCCCCATGACCGAGCTTCACCTGGTGTTCGGCGGCGAGCTGGTCTCGCCCGACCGCAACGTGTTCAAGGACGTGAAGGCGATGCATATCGTCGGCATCTTCCCCGATTACGAAAGCGCCTACCTGGCCTGGAAGGCCGAGGCGCAGCGCACCGTGGACAACGCCCATATGCGCTATTTCATCGCCAATCTTCACCGCCTGCGCGAAGAGGGCAAGAAGGGGTCGGCGACCGAGCCGATGACCGCCTGACCGCATGGGCCCGCTTGGTCTGACGCTGTATAACCTCGGCGCGCGGCCGGAGGGGGTGGTCAAGGCGCCCCCGGCCCGGCCGGGGGGCTCTGTCGTCTGGCCATGCGGCGATCCTACTGAGGGCCCGGACGG
>CAMFIX010000064.1 GCA_945952425.1 uncultured Pseudorhodobacter sp.
TCGGAGATGTGTATAAGAGACAGGCCTCGGCCGCCGCCGTCGCCTCGTCCAGCAGGTAGGCATTGGCCACATCCATCCCCGTCAGATCGGCCACCATGGTCTGATAGTTCAGCAAAGCCTCAAGCCGGCCTTGCGCGATCTCGGGCTGATAGGGGGTATAGGCGGTATACCAGGCCGGGTTCTCCAGGATATTCCGCTGGATCGCGGGCGGCGTGACCGTGCCGTGGTAACCCTGCCCGATCAAGGAGACCATCACCCGGTTCCGCGCGGCGACCTGACGCATCCGCGCCAGCAGATCCTGTTCCGACAAGGGCGCCCAGCCCAAGGGGATGTTCTGCCGGATCGAGCCCGGCACCGTCTCGTCGATCAGCGCCTCCAGGCTCGGGGCGCCCACGGCCTCCAGCATGGCCGCCATCTCGGCCGGAGAAGGCCCGATATGGCGCCGGTTGGCAAAGTCATAGGGGTTGTAGTCGATGGGTGTGAAGCTCATCGCGGCATGCTCCGAAAGGCCGAATTTCCTGCGAAAATTCGGGGCGGTTTGGACAGGTCGGTTCCCGCGGGGCGCGGGGAATTTTCGCAGAAAATTCGTTACCCGATCAGGTCGTTGTATTCGTCCTCGTCCATGAAATCGTCCAGGACGGCCAGGTCGTCGACCTTGATCTTGAAGAACCAGGCCGAGGTCGCGTCCTCGTTCACCAGGCCCGGGTTGTCGACCAGCTTCTCGTTGACGGCCACGATCTCGCCATCGACCGGAGCCAGGATGTCGGAGGCCGCCTTGACGCTTTCGATCACCACCGCCTCATCGCCGGCCGAGACCATGGTCTCGACCTCGGGCAGTTCGACGAAGACCACGTCGCCCAGCTGCGTCGCCGCATGGGCGGTGATGCCCACGGTGACGATATTGCCGCTTTCGGCGCGCAGCCATTCGTGTTCTTGGGTGTATTTCATCATGTCCTCAGCGTTTGTAGGTCGTGGGGTGGAAGGGCAGGGGGGCTATGGTCACCGGCAGGCGCTTGCCGCGCAGTTCGGCCTCCAGCCGCGTGCCGGCGGCGGAAAGCGCCCGGGGCACGTAGCCCATGGCGATGGGGCGGCCCGCCGAAGGGCCGAACCCGCCCGAGGTGATGCGGCCGACGAGGTCGGAGCCCAGGAACAGCTCGGTCCCCTCGCGCATCGGGGCGCGGCCTTCGGGGGCCAGGCCCACGCGCAGGCGGGGGGCGCCTTGGGCGATCTCGCGCAGGATGCGGTCGGCGCCGGGGAAACCGCCCTGGCGCTCTCCGCCCGTGCGGCGGCATTTCGGGATCGCCCAGGCGAGGTTGCCCTCGATGGGCGAGGTCGTGCGGTCGATGTCATGGCCGTAAAGGCACAGCCCCGCCTCCAGCCTGAGGCTGTCGCGGGCGCCGAGGCCGATGGGGGCCGCGCCTGCCGCCAGAAGCGCGCGGGCGAAGGGTTCGGCCTTCGCCTGGGGCAGCGAAATCTCATACCCGTCCTCGCCGGTATAGCCCGAGCGGGACACCCAAAGCTCCACGTCGTTCCAGTCGAGGAAGGCGACGTCCATGAAGCGCAGCCGCGCGGCGCCGGGGGCGAGCGGCTCCAGCACGGCCTCCGCCCCCGGCCCCTGAAGCGCCAGAAGGGCGCGGTCGGTGACGGGCACGACCTCGGCCACGGCGGAGAGATGCGCCTTCATATGGGCGATGTCCTGCGCCTTGCAGGCGGCATTCACCACGACGAAGAGGTGATCGCCGCGGTTGGCGAACATCAGGTCGTCCAGGATGCCCCCCGCCGCATCGGTGAAGAGCCCATAGCGTTGCCGGCCCACGGCCAGATCCAGCACATCGGCGGGCACCAGGGCCTCGAACCCCAGGCAGAGATCGGCAAGGCTGGTCTTGGGCTTCAAGAGCACCTGGCCCATGTGGCTGACGTCGAAAAGCCCGGCGCCTGTGCGGGTTGCGAGATGCTCTTTCAGGACGCCCTCGGTGTATTGCACCGGCATGTCATAGCCCGCGAAAGGCACCATGCGGCCGCCAAGCTCGCGATGCAGCGCGTCCAGCCCCAGTTTCAGGAGCGGTTCGGTCTTCAGGTCGTCTTGCATGACGCCCCCCTCTTGGCCGGGGGCAAGCCTCCGGCACCGCAGGACGGCAAACCCCGTCCCTCGATGCCCCCTCTGTCCGTGCCTTTCGGCGCCTGAGATCGTTATCCCTTCGGCGGGCACGGGCGTGCCACTCTCCAGAGTTTTCCTGCCAGGAACGGTCCTTGCGCCTGAGAGTTTACCGGGGCGGTTGCTCCTTCGGCACCGGCTTTCACCGGATTCTCCCGAACCTGACGGTCGCAGGCTAACCTTGAAGCGTCGGTTTTGGCAAGGGGTCGGCGTGCGATGGGATACCGAAAGCCGGGCGGCACCCGCTGGAGGGGTTTTGCACCCCTCCAGACCTCCCCGCAGGATACTTGGGCAAATGTGAAAGGGGAAAGGGGGCGGATTGAACCGGCGGGGCAAACCTGATTGAGATGGCGTCCAGCGGGGGAGGCGGGATGATGCGGCAAAGCGGCGTGGCGGCGGGGGTGGCAGAGGCTTTGCCGCTGATGCTGGGATATTTCCCCATCGCGTTTTCCTTCGGGGTGGCGGCGACGCGCAACGGGCTGTCGGGCTGGGAGGCTTTGGCTTTGTCGGTCATCGTCTTTGCCGGGGCGGCGCAGTTTCTGGCGATTGCGCTGGTGGCGGGGGGGATGCCCTTCTGGCTGGGCGGGTTGACCTTGGCCGCGATGAATCTGCGGCATGTGCTGTATGGGCCGGTGCTGTTGCAGAAGGCGGGGGGCGGGGCGCGGCGGCGGGCGGCGATCTGGGCCTTTGCGCTGACGGACGAGGTGTTCGGCGCGGCGCTTGGGGCGATGGCGCGGGGGTTGCGGTTCTCGGAAGGGTTCATGGGCGGCCTGGGCTTTGCCGCCTATGCGGCCTGGGTCTTGGGCACCGCGGCGGGGGCCTGGGCTGGCGGGGGCGCGCTGGATGGCTTTCCGGCCGTGGCGGCGGGGTTGGATTTCATGCTGCCGGCGCTTTTCCTGGCGCTTTTGCTCTCGATCCTGAACCGGGCCCAGGTGCCCGTCATCGTGGTGGCGGGGGTGGCGACAGTGGCGGTGACCTGGGCGGTGTCGGGGACGGCGGGGCTGTTTGCCGGGATGATCGCGGGCGCGTTGACCGGGGTGTTGCGGAGGGGCGGCGATGCGGTTTGAGGTTCTGGGGCTTTGCCTGATCGCGGGCGGCTTGACCTATCTGTGGCGCTATCTGCCGATCCGGATGGACCTGGGCGGCATGGGCACGCGGGGCTGGGTGGCGCGCTTCCTAGCTTCCACCGGCCCCGCGGCCATTGCGACGCTGTTCGTGGCCGAGATGCTGCCCTTGCTGCGCGCCGGGGGGCCGGGGCTGGTGCATGGCGCCGTGGGGACAGTCGCGGTGCTGGCGGTCTGGGGCTGGCGGAAATCGGTGGTGATGGCGACTTTGGCGGGGGCCTTGGCCGCGGGGCTTGCGGCGGCTTCGGGGCTATGAGCGGCGGCCGGGGCGCGCTAGTCTCGCGCCCATGAGCCTTGCCGATGACACCCGCGACTGGTGGTCGAACCTGACGCTCGCCGGGCAATTTGCCTTGGCGGGGGGCATCGTCATGGCGCTGGCCACCGCGATCACCGGGCTTTTCGTCTCGGCCCGGATCGAGGATGCCGTGGTGCGCAACACCGCCAATGCCACCGCGCTTTACATGGAAAGCTTCATCGCGCCGCTGTCGCAGGATATGGCCACCGCCGGGCGGCTTTCCGCCCCGGCCGAGGCGGGGATCACGCGGCTTTTGAAGGACACGGCGCTGGGCCAGCGCGTCGCCTCGTTCAAGCTGTGGAGCACGGATGGCCGCATCGTCGCGGCGACCGACCTGGAGGTCGTGGGCCGCCAGTTCCCGGTGACCGAAGACCTGACCCAGGCTGCGGCGGGCGAGGTCGTGGGGTCGTTCGACAAGCTGGACGAAGAGGAAAACGAGGCCGAACAGGCGCTTGGCCTGCCGCTGTTGCAGATTTACGCCCCGATCCGCGAGACGGGCTCGGGCCGGGTCATCGCGATTGCCGAATTCTACGAGGTCGCCACGCAGCTGAAGACCGACCTGGTGCGGGCGCGGATGACCTCCTGGGTCGCGGTGCTGCTGGTGATGGCGGCGATTTTCCTTTGCCTTTTCGCCATTGTGCTGCGCGGCAGCCGGATCATCGCGCGCCAGCTGGACGACCTGGCCGAGATGGCCAGCCGCAATGTCGGCCTGCGCATCAAGGTGCAGGGGGCGGCGGCGCGGTTCAGCCAGTTGAACGACCAGGCCCTGCGCCAGATCGGCGCCGATCTGCATGACGGTCCGGCGCAGCTGATGGGGTTCGCGGCGCTCAGGCTGGACAGTCTGCGCAAGGGGGGCGACCCCAGGGCCATCGCCGAGATCGACGGCATCCAGAAGGCGATCCGCGAGGCGATTGCCGAGATCCGCAACATCTCGCGCGGGGTGTCGCTGCCCGAAATCGAGAAGCGCGCCATGGTCGAGGTGATCCGCGGCCTGGTCGATGCCCATGCGGCGCGGACCGGGACCGAGGTGGCGCTGCGGTTGGAGCTGCCGGGCGAGCTGCCCATCGCGGTGAAGATCTGTCTGGGGAGGTTGGTGCAGGAGGGGCTGACGAACGCCTTCCGCCATGCGGGCGGCCAGGGCCAGGAGGTGCGGGTGGCGGTCGAGGGTGGGGGCCTGGTGGCGCAGGTGCTGGATGCAGGCCCCGGTCTGCCGGCGGAGGAGGACATCTTCGGCCTGGGGCTTGCGGGCCTGGCCGGTCGGGTGGAAAGTCTGGGCGGAGAATTGACCCTCGGCCCCCGGATGGATGGTCGAAAGGGGGCGGAATTGCGCATGGTGCTGGATTTGCGGAGCGTGGAATGACCGAGAACATCCGGCTGGTTTTGGCCGACGACCATCCGATCTATCGTCAGGGGCTGGTGATGAGCCTTGCGGATGCCGTGGGGATCGAGGTGGTGGGGGCGGCGAAGGATGGCGAAGAGGCCGCCCGCATGGTGGCAGAGCTGCGCCCCGAGGTTGTACTGCTGGATGTCTCCATGCCCAAGGGCGGCGGGATCGCGGCTTTGGCGCGGATCATGGCGCTGGAGGCCCCGCCCAAGGTCGCCATGCTGACGGCCAGCGAGGCGGATGACGACCTGATGCAGGCGCTGAAGCTCGGCGCCCTGGGGTATATTCTGAAAGGGGTGGGGGCGGAGGAGCTGGCCGAGCTGGTGCGCGAGCTGGCGGCGGGGCGGAGTTACGTCTCGCCGGGGCTGGCGGGGCGGGCGCTGGTGGCGATGCGGCGCCCGGCCGAGAAGCCGGAAAACCCGCTGGATGACCTTTCGAAGCGCGAGGAGGACATCCTGAAGCTGGTGGCGCAGGGCAAGTCGAACCGGGAAGTGGGGGAGGCGCTGGATTTGCAGGAGAAGACGGTGAAGCACTACATGACCTCGATCCTGCAGAAGCTGCAGGTGCGGAACCGGGTCGAGGCCGCGATGCTGGCGCGGCAGCATTTGAAAGGCTAGCCGCCCTCGGGGGCATCGAGCCCCCTCGGCCGGCGGCTGCCGCGGGAAAAGCGGGGGGCCTTTGGTCTGAACCCGCGCCGCCGTGGGTCTGGCCCCTGGGGCGCATTTCGCCGGACTGGCGTCGGTGCCTTGCCCGCGCCGAATCGGGCAGTCTGGAGGCATCGGAGCAATGGTGCTCCCTGACCCCGGAGGTGACCCATGAAGACCCTGATCCTGACCGCCACGCTGATCGCCGCCACGCTGTCCACCCTCGCCCCCGTCTCGGCCATGGGGCTGAAGGACGGCTTCCACGGCCTGGCCCAGCTTGACATCGTCGACCGCCATGGCCGCAAGACCCGCACCCCGGGCGGCTCGGGCTGCGACGGCGCGGGCGATGTGGGCAAGCCCGGCTGCTGAGCCCAACCGACCGAGGGCAGGGCCGCGCGCCCTGCCCTCCCACGGCTGCGCGGTCTCGGCGTGTCGATGACCCGCGGCTTTGGTGACATTCGCATAGCCCCGCAGGCGCGGGCGGCGGCCTTGGGCCGTCGGTGGGCGGGGCTCCGGGGGGAGGCCCGCCCGTTTCATGTCGCCCCATGCCGGGTGATGTCGCAATCCGGCTTGCCGTGGCGCCGAAGCCCCGTCATCCTGACACCCGAGCATGGGCGATGGCGTCGCCCCGGGGCCTTGTCCCAGCGCTTGCAGCCCCGCTGCCGTCGTCCTGTACGCCGGGATCTTTCGGGGTCCGCGCAGACCCCATCCGCGAGGTCTGACATGACTGAACGTCCGCAACACTACCGCTTTCACCAGGGCGACCGCGTCCTGCCCTTCGCCGCCACGGAATACGACCAGCGCCTGGCCGACCTGCGCGAGATCATGCAGATTCACGGCGTCGAGGCCTGCGTCTTCACCTCGATGCATTCGATCGCCTATTACTCGGGCTTTCTCTATTGCTCGTTCGGGCGGCCCTATGGGCTGGTCGTCACCGCGAGTGACAGCGTGACCATCAGTGCCGGCATCGACGCGGCGCAGCCTTGGCGGCGCTGCCATGGCGACAACATCACCTATACCGACTGGCAGCGCGACAATTATTGGCGGGCGATCCTGTCGGTGACGGGCGAGGGCCGCGTCATCGGCTGCGAGGCCGATCACCTGACGCTGGTGCAGTCCGAAAAGCTGAACGCCTTCCTGAAACCGCGCCGGGCGGTGGATATCTCCCGCGCGGTGATGGAGCAGCGGATGCACAAGAGCCAGGCCGAGCTCGACCTGATCCGCCATGGCGCGGGCGTGGCCGATGTCGGCGGCTTTGCGATCCGCGAGGCGGTCAAGGAGGGCCTGCGCGAGATCGACATCGCCATGGCAGGCCGCGACGCGATGGAGCTGGAGATCGCCAAGCGCTTCCCCGATGCCGAATACCGTGACACCTGGGTCTGGTTCCAGTCGGGCATCAACACCGATGGGGCACACAACCCGGTGACGGGGCGGAAGCTGAAGCGCGGGGATATCCTGTCGCTGAACACTTTCCCGATGATCTCGGGCTATTACACCGCGCTGGAACGGACGATGTTCGTGGGTGAATGCGACGCCGCCTCGCGCCGCATCTGGGACATCAATGTCGCGGCGCATGAATTGGGGATCAGCCTGCTGGTGCCCGGCGCGAAATGTTCCGAGGTGACGGCCAAGCTGAACACCTTCTTCGAGGAACACCAGGTGCTGCAATACCGCACCTTCGGCTATGGGCATTCCTTCGGGGTTCTCTCGCATTACTACGGCCGCGAGGCGGGGCTGGAACTGCGCGAGGACATCGACACGGTGCTGGAGCCGGGCATGGTGATCTCGATGGAGCCGATGCTGACGATCCCCGAGGGCCAGCCGGGGGCGGGCGGCTACCGCGAGCATGACATCCTCTTCATCACCGAGGATGGCAACGAGGATATCACCAAATATCCCTATGGGCCGGAAACGAACATCATCGGCTGAGCCCCGATTTTTCGGCGAAAAATCGCGCCCTTTTCTGACCCGGGGTCACAGCCGGGTCAGCACCACTCCGCCCACGATGACCAAGGCCGCCAGCGCCTTGGACCGCGTCATCTTCTCGTGGAAGAAGATCCAGCCCATCATCACCGCGAACAGGATCGAGGTCTCGCGCAGTGCCGCCACCAGGGCAATCGGTGCCACGGTCGTGGCCCAGATCGAGATCGCATAGGCGATATAGGACGCCGCCGCGGCGATCATGCCGGTCGCCCAGGGCTTGCGCTCGCGCGGGAGAAGGCTGAGGCCCTTCCAGGCCAGGATGCCGGTCGAAAAGAACGTGCCGTCCGCGATGAAGACCCAGGCCACATAGGCCACCGCATCGCCGGAAATCCGCGCGCCATGGCCGTCGATCAGCGTATAGACCGAGGTCGCGCAGGCCGACCCCAGTGCAAAGGGGATCAGCTTGCGGTTCTCGTTCGAAAAGATCACCCCGCCGGCCATCATCAATATGCCAAGCCCCAGGACCGTGACGCCGAGGAAATCCTGCGTGCTGAGCGCCTCGTTCAGGAAGAGGGCCGAGACGACGGCCACGATCAGGGGCGCGGTGCCGCGGGCGATGGGGTAAACGCGCGAGAGGTCGCCGCGCTGATAGGCCAAGGTCAGGAAAAGCTTGTAGAAAAAGTGTGTGCAGCCCGCGGCGATGACCCAGGGCGCAACCTCCCACCCCAGCGCCGGGCGCATCAGCACGACGGCGATGCCGAAGGGGATTTCCCCCAGCGACAGGATCACGGTCGCGGCCATCCGGTTGGTGCCGGATTTGATCAGCGTGTTCCAGAGGGCGTGGAAGAAGGCCGATCCCAGGACGGCCAGCATGACGGGGAATGACATCGGGCCCTCGGGCTGCTTTCCGGCCTTGTTACAAAAGCTTCATCTTGCGGTCCAGAGGGCGCGGGCGCTGGACTTGGGGAGGGCTGAAGGTTGGACCTATAGCGCCAGGCCGAGCCGCGTGCCCTCCTCGATGGCGCGCTTGGCGTCGATGCCCCGCGCATCCCGCGCGCCGCCGATGACATGGTCGCCCTGTAGGTCGCAAAGGCTTTCTTGTCCGGCGCAGATCACCAGGTCGGTGGCCGGGATCGTCTCCGGCTGGCCGTCGCGCAGGATGTGCAGACCTTGGGAGTCCTGGCCGAGGTAATCGACACCCCCCAGCATCGTCACGCCATGCGCCGCCAGATGCGCCCGGTGAATCCAGCCGGTGGTTTTGGCCAGGCCCCGCCCGGGCTTGCCGGGCTTGCGCTGCAAGAGCCAGATTTGCCGCGCGGTTTCCGCGGGTTGCGGCGGTGCCAGCCCGCCGGGGCGGATCGCCGGATCGCCGAGCCCCCATTCCGTCGCGAAATCCGTGGGCCCGATCAGAAAGCTCGCGACGTCAAAGCCGATCCCGCCCGCCCCGATGATCGCCACGCGGGCCCCAAGCGGCGCGCCGGTCAGGGCCTGTTGGTAATCGACCCCGGCCAGTGGCACCTTTCGCGGGACCACGCCGGTCGCGATCACCGTCGCATCGAACCCCGCAAGGTCTTGCGCCCTGGCCCGCAGGCCGAGGCGCAGGTCGATGCGTTCTTCCGCGATTTCCGCGGCATAGAAGTTCAGGAGCGTCTGGAACTCTTCCTTCCCCGGGATTTTCGCCGCCAGCCGCATCTGGCCGCCGATCTCCTCCGCAGCCTCGAAGAGCGTCACCTTGTGGCCGCGCCGTGCCGCCGTCAAAGCGCAGGCGAGCCCCGCCGCCCCGGCGCCTATGACCGCGATCCGGCGTGGGGTCGCCGGGGCGGCGTCGAACTCCGCCTCCCGCCCCGCCGCGGGATTGGTCAGACAGGTGGCCGCCTTGCCCTCGAACGTATGGTCCAGGCAGGCCTGGTTGCAGGCGATGCAGGGGGTGATCCGCCGCCCGGTCTGCGCCTTGATCGGCCAATCCGGATCGGCCAGCAGCGGCCGCGCGAGAGAGACCGCATCGGCCTGGCCGCTGGCGACGATGCGCTCGGCAAGCTCGGGCACGGGGATGCGGTTGACGGCGACGACCGGCACAGGCGTTATGGATTTCAAGCGCTGGGTCAGGTGGACGAAAGCGCCGCGGGGGACGTTCTGGGCAATGGTCGGCAGCCGCGCCTCGTGCCAGCCGATGCCGGAGTTGAAGAGGTCGACCAGGGGGGAGAGCTCTTGCGCGAGGGCCGCGATGTCCTCCCAGCTCTGGCCGCCCTCGACCAGGTCGATGAGAGAGATGCGGTAGATCAGCAGCGCCTCGCCGATGGCGGCCCGGGTGAGCCGAGTGGCTTCCCGCGCGAAAAGCCTGCGGTCGAGGCCCCAGCGGTCCTGGCGGCGGTTGGTGCGGGGGCTCAGGAACTGGTTGATCAGATAGCCCTCCGAGCCCATCAGCTCGACCCCGTCATAGCCGGCGGCGATGGCGGCCTGGGCGGTGGTGGCGATGTCATGGAGTTGTTTTTGCAGGCTTTCCTCGGTGAGCTCGGCCGGGGGAAAGGGGGAGATCGGGGATTTCAGGGCCGAGGGGGCGACGCAGGCCGGGGAAAAGGCATAGCGGCCGGCGTGGAGGATCTGGAGGACGATTTTCGCGCCGTGCTGGTGGACTTGCGCCGTGAGGTTTTGGTGATGGGAGATTGTGTCGGGGGTGAGCTCGGCAGCGCCCTGGAAGACGGCGCCCTCGGGGTTGGGGGCGATGCCGCCGGTGATGAGGAGCGCGGCGCCGCCCTTGGCGCGGGCGGCGTAAAAGCGGGTGAGGGCGGGCCAGTCGTGACGCTCTTCGAGCCCGGTGTGCATGGAGCCCATGCTGTCTCTTATACACATCTGACGCTGCCGACGAT
>CAMFIX010000065.1 GCA_945952425.1 uncultured Pseudorhodobacter sp.
GGCGGTGGCCGGTCTCGGCCTCGACCGGCTCGAAAAGCTCGACGATCTCGGCGGCAAGTCGGCCAAGCTCCAGCCGGTCCGCGGCCAGCGGCACCGTGCCCGATTGCAGACGCGCCAGCCGCAGGATCGCATCGAACGTGGCCGAGATGGCGTCGATCTCGGCCACGGCGCCGGCGATCTCGGGGCCGGGCAGGGGCTCCAGCCGCATCCGCAACCGCGAGAGCGGCGCGCGCAGATCATGGGCCACATCGGTCGAGACCTGGCGGATGGCGGCGATCCCCGCCTCCAGCCGGTCGAGCGTCGCATCGACCTCGCGCGCGACGCGGCCGAGGTCGTCGGTCGCATGCTCGCCGATGCGGCGGCCGGGGTCGCCCATGCCCACCGCCTCCAGCACCGCCTGCATGCGCCGGATGCGCGCCTCGTTCCGCCGCGCGACGACCAGCGCCAGCGCCACGGTCAGCACCAGCGCGGCGCCCAGACCCCAGGCCGTGGTCGCCATCAGGATCTCGCGGTTCTCGGTCAGCCAGGCATCGTCGCGCCCCACCATCAGCCAGCCGCCCGCCACCGGCAGGCCATAGGCGAAATAGCCCCCGGCGGCGGGATGCGGCAGGCCAAGCTCGGCGGCCGCCAGGTGGCGCGGCCCGGTGAAGCCCTGCCGCGGCGTCACATTGCCCAGCGTCTGGCCATTGCCCTGCCAGGCCACGATCAGCGCCCCGTCCGGTGCCGTGGCGATCAGCGCCGCGATCTGCTCGCCCAGGTCTTGCGGGTCTTGCGTGCGCGCCAGGCTTTCGGCCAGGCGGCGCACATCGGCCTGCAGCCGCTCGGCCAGGTCGCGCGACTGCAGGTCGTAGGAAATCCCCCCCGCCACTAGCGCCGCGAGGCCGAAGACGGCCGAGATGGCGAGGGCGAAGCGCAGCGAAGAGGTCATGGCTGGAACACATAGCCCACGCCGTGCAGCGTGGTCAGATAGGGCTTGGCGAAGGGCTTGTCGATCTTGGCCCGCAACCGGCTGATATGGGTTTCGACGACCGAGGTCTGCGGATCGAAATGCAGGCCCCAAACCGCCTCCAGCAAGAGCGTGCGGGTCTGCACCCGGCCCGGACGCTCCATGAAATGCTTCAGCAGCAGGAATTCGCGCGGCTGCAGGTCGATGGCCTGCCCCTCGCGCATGGCCGCGCGCTTCATCAGGTCCAGCCGCAGGTCGCCCGCGACGAGCTCGGTCACCTCGCTGCGCAGGGCAGGGCGGCGGGCGATGGCGTCGATGCGCGCCAAGAGCTCGGTCAGGGCGAAGGGCTTGACCATGTAGTCATCCGCCCCGGCGCGCAGGCCCGCCACCCGGTCCTCGACGCTGCCCATCGCGGTCAGCAGGATCACCGGCACCGCCATCTGTGCCGCCCGAAGCGCCTTCAGCACCGAAAGCCCGTCGAGCCCCGGCATCATCCGGTCGAGGATCAGCAGGTCATAGGGATGCAGCATGGCCTGGGTCAGCGCCTCGCGGCCATCGGCCAGGACATCGACGCCATGGCCCTCGCCGCCCAGCCCCTTTTGCAGGTAGGCCGCGGTTTCGGCATCGTCTTCGGCCAGAAGGATCTTCATCCGGGCTCCGCGGCGCTGGAGGGCTGAGGGCTGGGGGGCTGGGATCTGGATAGCACCGGCGGGGCGCGGCTTCTACCCGGGCGGTCGGGGGGACGGGCTTACAAAATTGTAAGACTTGCGCAAGGCGGCGGCGAAGAGGGCCGGGCACAAGAAGGGCAAGGCGGTGCGCCAGGCACGGCCGGCCAAGAGGTGCCGATGCGGAATGTTTTGCTTTCGGTGGCGCTGATCGCGCTGCCAGCCCTGGGGTTCACCCTGGTCGAGATGAAGATGGCGCCGCGCACCCAGGCCGTGGCGGCGGTGTCGCCGCTTGGCGATCTCTCGGCCTATCGGGTCATCGTGGACGACACGCGCAAGATCGCCCAGGGCGGCGACCTTGCCGCGGCCGAAAAGCGGGCGACCGATCTGGAAAGCCTGTGGGACCAGAATGCCGATGCGCTGCAGGCCAAGGATGCGACGGCCTGGGGCGTGATCGACGGGGCGAACGATGCGGTCTTCAAGGCCCTGCGCGCGACAAGCCCCGATGCGGCCCGGGTCGATGCGGCGCTGGCGGCCCTGCAGGCGGCGCTGGCCGGGCAGGAGGCCGCGGCGGCGGGCGGCGGGGTGCAGCTGGTCGCGGGCATCGCGGTGACGGATGCCAATGGCCATCCCCTCCCCTGCGAGAAGATGGCGGGCCTGGTGCGCGATGGGCTGGCAGGACAGGCCGCCGCGCCCAAGGTCGCCGATCTGCAGGCCAAGGCGCTGGAGCGCTGCAATGCCGATGACGACGCCAATTCCGATGCTTTCTCGGCCCAGGCCCTTGCCCTTCTGAAAGGTTGACCCGATGACCCAGACCCCCAACCGCGTCCCCGAGGTCACCCCGGCCTTCTGGCTGATCAAGCTGATGGCCGTCACCATGGGCGAGACGGCGGCCGATTTCCTGGCCCTGAACCTCGGCCTCGGGCTGCAGGTCACCACCGCCCTGATGACGGTCGGCCTGGTCGCCATGCTGGCCTGGCAATTCGGCCAGCGCGCCTATCGGCCAGCGCCCTATTGGGCGGCGGTGGTGATGATCTCGGTCGTGGGCACGCTGATTACCGACAACATGACCGATGCGATGGGCGTCCCGCTGATCGCCAGCACGTTGGGCTTTGCCCTGGCGCTTGGCCTGACCTTCGCCGCCTGGTTCGCGACCGAACGAACCCTGTCGATCCACGCCGTCTTCACCACACGGCGCGAGGTCTTTTACTGGTTGGCGATCCTCTTCACCTTCGCGCTCGGCACCGCGGCCGGAGACCTGGTGTCGGAAGCCTTCCACGTCGGTTTCCTCGCGACCGGGGTGCTGTTCGGCCTGATCATCGCCTCGCTGTCCTTCGGCTATTACGTGCTGCGGCTGGACGGGATCTGGGCCTTCTGGCTGTGCTATATCTTCACCCGGCCGCTGGGCGCCTCGTTCGGCGATCTCCTGTCGCAGCCGGCCGAGTTCGGCGGCCTCGGCCTCGGCACGGTGGTCACGTCGCTCTGCTTCCTGGCCGTGATCGCCCTGACCGTGGCGGGGATGAGCCTCGCCCCCCGCCGCCGCCCCCTGGCCTGAGCCTGCGCGGCCTCACCCCGCGGCGGTCAGCCGGTGCAGATCTTCCGGTGTCAGCTGCAAGGCGGCCGCGCGGGCGAAGCTTTCCACATGTGCCAGCCGCGTGGCCGAGGCGATGGGCGCCGTCACCCCGGGCTGGGCGATCAGCCATGCCAGCGCGACCTCCGAGGCCTGGGCGCCATGGCGCCCGGCCACCTCGTGCAGCGCGTCCAGGATGGCGAAACCGCGCGGGGTCAGGTATTTGGCCATGTCTTCGCCCCGCACCGACTGGGCGAAATCCGCGGCGCTGCGGTACTTGCCGCTGAGGAACCCCGAGGCCAGGCTGAAATAGGTCACCACCCCCAGACCCTCGGCCCGGCAGAGATCCTGCAGCGGCCCCTCGAAGCCCGCGCGGTCGTGAAGGTTGTATTCCGGCTGCAGCACCTCGTAACGCGGCAGGCCGCGCGCAGAGAGGTCCAGCGCCTCGGCCAGCTGCGCCGCATCCAGGTTCGAGGCCCCGATGGCCCGCACCTTGCCCGCCTTTAGCAAGGTGTCGAAGGCGGCCAGCGTCTCTTCCTGCGGGGTTTCGGCATCGGGCCAGTGCGAGAAATAGAGGTCGATCACCTCGGTCTGCAGCCGCCGCAGCGAGCCCTCGACCGCCTGCACGATCCAGGTGGCCTTCAGCCCCTTTTCCCCCGGCCGACCGAGGTCCGACCCGACCTTGGTGAAGATCGTGACCTTCTCGCGCCGACCGGGCCGCGCCTTCAGCCAGCGGCCGATCAGCGTTTCGGATTCGCCGCCGCGGTTGCCGGGCGCCCAGCTGGAATAGACATCGGCCGTGTCGATCGCATCGAAGCCGTGGTCGACGAAAGCATCGAGCAGGGCAAAGCCTGCGGGCTCGTCCACCGTCCAGCCGAGGACATTGCCGCCGAAGACGATGGGGGCGGTGGTCAGGCCAGAGCGGCCGAGGGGGCGACGGTTCATCTTGCGGGCTCCTTCCGGGGACATGGGCGGCGCATTTGAAGCGCCAAGACGGGGCGGGCGCAAGCGGGATCGCAGGGGGGATCGCGGGGGGAATGAAAAGCAAGTGGCGGATAGGCCGAAGCTTTCGCGGGGCGCGGTGCAACCCGGGCGCGCCTTTAACCCTCCCAGACCAGCCCGGGGCGGTAGCGGGCCGTCATGCGGCCATCTTCCAGCGCGAAAAGGTGCAGCCAGCCCTTGTCGAACAGCTGCCGCAGCCCCTCGTGCCGGGCGAGGATGGCGGTGATCGCCGGGCGGGGCGCCTCGACCAGGACCGAGAGCCGCAGCGGCGCATGGACCGGGGCTTGCCCGTCGTGCAAAGCCTGCAGCGGCAGGCCGACGCGCAGGCGCCCGCCGTTGCCCTCCACCACGCCGATGCCGCCCACCACATTGTGGATCAGCTTGTCGCCGCCGCCGAAGACCGCGGGCGCCACTGTCGAGCCGTAGTATTGCAGGCTGATCCACGAGGCGACGACGACCGGCGCGGTCAGGATCAGCTCCAGCGTCGCGAAATCGCGGTCCTGCCGCCAGTCGTAGCTGTGCAGGAAGGCCCGGCCGTCCAGGCGACGCCCGCGGGTCATGGCGCGGGGGGCGGCGATGAAGGCCGCGCAACCCGCAAGGCCCCATTCGGGCCGCAGCTCGGCCCAGTCGGTGGCGCGGCGGGCCAGGGTCTCGGCCCGGGCGCCGGGCAGGCGCGGGGCGCGCTCGGCCCGGGTCAGGCGGCCCGCCGCCGCGAGCCAGGCCTCGGCCTGGGCGAGATCGGCGGCATGGTGCGGCGCGGGCGCATCGCGAAAAAGCGTCACCCGGTCGCTGACCGTGTCATGCAGGCCTGCGACGAAAAGCGTGTCCTTTGGCAGCGTCAGGCCCTGGGCGGGCAGGCCCGCCCGCGTCTCGGGATCGTTCAACAGGCCCGCGAGCAGCCGGGCCGAGACTTCGCCGCTCTGCCCCCCGCAGGCGCCGCAGCGATAAGCGCTTTCATGCGCGTTGTTGGTCAGATGGGCGCCATGGCCGATCAGCAGGACAAGGCGGGCATGGGGGCCGGTCAGGCTCATCGCGCGCAGGATGGCCGCGGCCCTGGCGGCCTTCTCGGCGGCGGCGAGCGGCGGGTCGAAGCGGGGCAGGGGCTGCGGGGCGGGGGGATGGCCCAGCCCCAGGGCATCGACCACCAGCTTCACCCCATAGGCCGGGCCCGCCGCCTCGACGAAGGCAAAGGACGAGACCGCGGCCTGGCGGAACCGGCCCCAGGCCCGCCGCGCCCGGGCCGCGATGCGCAGGGCCGGGACATCGCCCGTGGCGGCCGACCCAAGGCTTGGGGTCAGAAGCACCGGCAGATGCGCCTCGCGCTGATCGGTGCCGGCGGGGCGGTGGGCGACGGGCAAGCCGAAGAAGCCCGCGAAGCCCAGGGTCTCGACGGCCTCCGACTGCGCCTCCAGCGCGCGGCGGAAGGGTTCGGAGCGGGTGTCGATGCAGAAGGCCGCCTGCAGCGCGGGCCGGGCAGACTGCGGCGCGGGGCCCGAGAGCAGGGCGGCGAGGGCGCGCTGATGGGCGCGCTCGATGGCCTCTTGCCCGATGGCCTCCGCCACCTGGTCGGGCGTCGGCGCCACGGGCGCCGCATGGGCCTGCACCGTGGCGGCCCAATCGGCGGCGATGGCGGGGCAATGGTCGAAAAGCGCCTCCTCCCAGACGAGGCGGATGGCCAGAAGGTCGGTCAGCGTCGCATCGCTTTGCCCCGCAAGCTCGGCCTGCCACAGAAGATGGCGCGCATGGCCCGCCCAGCCGCCGAGGTCGATCAGCAGGCGGTGAAAGGCGGTCTCGGCCGCCTCCGGCGTCAGCGACAGCCGGCCCGCGGCGCGCAGGATCGCGCGGTCGGCGGTGTCGGGCGCGCAGGCCACATGGGCACAAAAGCCGCTCAACCCCGCGATCTCGGGCGTCAGGTCATGGGTCGCCCATTCGCGCCAGGCCGCAAAGGCGCCCATGCCGGGGCGCGGCGTCCAAAGCGCCTGGCCGCGGTCGAAGGCGCCCGCCGCCCAAAGGCCGAAGCTGCGGGCGAGGATGGCGGCGAAATCGGTGCCGGTGGCGCGCGAGACGAGATCGGCCACCGTCGGCAGCGCCTGGGGCGCGGCGGGCGCGGGCCGGGCGAGGCGCGCCTTCAAATCGGCCAGGTCGCGCGGCTTCAAGGGCGAGGTCGCCGCGATCAGCGCCGCCGCGAGGTCGTCGTCGGCGACCTCGGCCAGCGCCGCCCGCGGCGGGGTCAAGGCCACGCCCGCCACCCGTGCGAGCCGCGCCGCCGCCTGGGCGAGGTCTTCGCCCGACTGGCCGAGGAAGGGGTTGACGGCCACCGTCGCCTCCAGCGGGAAGGCCGGGGGGATGGCGCGGGCGGCGGTCTCGGCCGCGGCCAGAAGGGCGGCAGCCAGGCGGGGCGGGGTCTGGATCGGTTTCAGGAACATCATGGCCTCGGTTCAGGTGTTGGGCGCCCGAAAGCCGCCGATGAGGCGGTCGAGCGCCGCGTTGAGGTAAAGCCCGTTGGCGAGATGCACCCGCAGGCCCGCGGTCGAAGGGTGATGCGCCCAGAGCGGGAACAGCGTCTGGGCCCAGGCGATAAGGCCGAAGGACAGGACGGCCAGGGCGATCAGCGTCCATTCCAGCGGCCCGGCCTGGGGCGGCGGCGGCAGGGCGGGGCCCCAGGTCGCCTCGGCCAGGATCTGGAAGCCGAAATAGGCCAGCGTCGCCAGCAGTGCTGCGCCCAAGAGCCGCCAGGTCAGGGCCGAGGGCGCGGCATCCGCCAGGCCCTGCGCCACCAGATAGGTCGTGCCGAAGATCAGCATCGCCCCAAGTGCCAGCGCCTGGGGCGACTTGTGCAGGCCAAGCGCCGCCACCCCCGCCGCGACGGCCAGGTAAAGCGCCAGCGCCAGGGCGAGCGAGCGCAGCACGGCCCCCGCGCTCGGCACCGCGACGGGGCCCGGCCGGGTCGTGGCGACCACCGCCCGGACGGCCGTGCCCGACGACAGGAAAGCATGCGCCTTGTAGAGCGAATGCGCCAGGATATGCAGCAGCGCCAGCGGCCAGAGCCCAAGCCCGCATTGCATCAGCAGGAACCCCATCTGCGCCACGGTCGACCAGGCCAGCGCCGTCTTCACCGCGCTTTGCGTCAGCATCACCACGGCGCCGAACAGCGCCGTCAGCCCGCCGATCGCGACCAGCGCCGCCATGGCCAGCGGGCTTTGCTGCACCGCCCCCGCCAGGGTCAACAGCAGCACCCCGCCCGAGTTGATGACCCCGGCATGCAGCAGGGCCGAGACGGGGGTCGGCGCCTCCATCACCTCGGTCACCCAGCCGTGCAGGGGGAAGGCGGCCGTCTTCAGCGCCGCGGCCAGCACGACCAGGGCTATGGCGCCGCCCGGCATGCCCTGCGCATTCAGCGTGGCGATGTCGAGCGTCCCGCGCTCGGCCCAGGTCAGCCCGGCGGCCAGGATCAGCGCCAAGTCGCCCAGGCCCCAGACGGTGGAGAATTTGGCCGCCGCCCGCCGCGCCTCGGGCCGGTCGGGGTAAAAAAGCAGGAGCTGGCGCAGCACCGCCCCCACCGCGACGAAGGCCGCGACGACCAGGCCGAGGTTGGCCGCCTGCACCAGCACGAGAACCGCCGCCACCGCCGCCAGGAGCAGCGCGTGAAACCGTGCGGCCCGGGGCTCTCCGGTCATCTGGCGCCGGGCGTGGCGCAGGACGACCCAGGCGATGAAGGCGACCAGCAGGCCCAGGGTCGCGCTGACCGCATCGGCGCGGACGAAGGCGGAGGGCGTGCCGATGCCAAGCCCCGCCGCCGCGAGGGCCAGCGCCACGAGGCTCGCGGCCTCGGGCAAAAGCGGCAGACGGCGCCAGGGGGCGGCCGCGAGCAGTACGACGGGGGCAAGCGCGAGAAGGGGCATCGAAAGGTCTCCGGTCAGGGCTGGACCGGATGTAACGCTTGCAGGACTTCCAGAAAATTACATATATTCTGCGGAAACGTTCTGTATGATAGAAGAATGGCCCAACTGAACCTGCATCACCTGCGCCTCTTCCGCGCCGTGGCCTCGGATGGCACGCTGACCGGGGCGGCGCGCGGGCTGAACCTGTCGCAGTCGGCCCTTTCGACGCAGCTGAGGGCGCTGGAGGCCGCGCTGGGGCAAGACCTCTTCGAGCGGCGCGGGCGGGGGCTGGTGCTGACCGAGGCGGGGCGGATCGCGCTGGACCATGCCGAGGCGATCTTCCGCACCGCCGAAGACCTGGCGGCGACGCTGCGCGAAACGGGCCGGGCGCGGCGCGCGCTGCGGGTGGGGGCGCTGGCCACCCTGTCGCGCAACTTTCAGATGCAGTTCCTGGCGCCGCTGATCGGGCGGGCGGATGTCGAGGTCGTCTTGCGCTCGGGCTCGCAGGGAGAACTTCTGCGCGGGTTGGAGGGGCTGGCGCTGGATGTGATCCTGACCAATGTCGCGCCTGCACGGGATGCGACCAGCCCCTGGCTGATCCACCGGCTGGACGAACAGCCGGTCAGCCTGATCGGCACGCCTGCCCGGGTCGGCCCGGACGCCCGCCCCTTGCGCGACCTGATCGCCGCCCATCCGCTGATCGTCCCCCCGCGCGAAACCGGCTTGCGCGCCGCCTTCGATGCCCTGGCCGCGCGGCTGGGCATCACGCCCTCTTTCGCGGCCGAGGTCGATGACATGGCGATGATCCGCCTTTTGGCGCGGGCCGATGCCGGGCTGGCCATCATCCCGCCCATCGTGGTGCGCGACGAGCTGTCGGCCGGCACGCTGGTCGAGGCCAGCCGGCTGGACGGGATCGGCGAGGTCTTCCTCGCCATCACCCGCGAGCGCCGCTTCCCCAACCCGCTGTTGGCCGAGGTTCTGCCGGGGTAAAGTCGGCTCAACCGGGCAGGTCGATCCGCCGCCCGGTCGTGGCGTCGAAAAGATGCCGGGCCGGGCTGGAGAGGTCGATCCGCAGCCGCGCGCCGGGGCGGGGGGTGATGCGGGCCTTGGTCACCACGCCGATAGTCTCGGAGCCGAGGCGCAGCGACAGATGGGTCTCGGCCCCGGTCGGTTCGACGACCAGAACCTCGGCCTCGGCACCCTGGCCGGTCGCGATGTCGTCGGGACGCAGGCCGAAGGTGACGGGCCCGTCGCGCAGGGCGCAGGGCAGGGCGACCCCCGCCACGGTCAGCACCCCGCCCGCGACCATCCCCGGCAAGAGGTTCATCGCGGGCGATCCCATGAATCCCGCTACGAAGACATTGGCGGGGCGGTCGTAAAGCTCCAAAGGCGAGCCCACCTGTTCGACCCGGCCCGCATTCAGCACGACGATCTTGTCGGCCATCGTCATCGCCTCGACCTGGTCATGGGTGACATAGAGGATCGTGGTGCCAAGCCGCTGGTGCAGCGCCTTGATCTCGGCCCGCATCTGGACGCGGAGTTTCGCGTCGAGGTTCGACAGGGGCTCGTCGAAGAGGAAGACCTGGGGGTTCCTGACGATGGCGCGGCCCATGGCGACGCGCTGGCGCTGGCCGCCCGACAGCTGGCCAGGTTTCCGTTGCAGGAGCGGCGTCAGCGACAGAATCTCGGCCGCCTTCGCGACCTCGGCCGCGATCTCGGCCTTGGGGCGGCCCTGCATCTCCAGCGCGAAGCCCATGTTCTGGGCGACGGTCATCTGCGGATAAAGCGCGTAGTTCTGGAAGACCATGGCGATGTCGCGGTCCTTGGGCTCTTTCTCGTTCACGCGGGCGCCCGCGATGGCGATCTCGCCGCCGGTGATGGTCTCCAGCCCCGCGACCATGCGCAACAGGGTCGACTTGCCGCAGCCCGAGGGGCCGACGAGGATGGTGAACTCGCCATCCGCGATCTCGACGTCGATGCCCGCCATGACCTGGGTCGCGCCATAAGCCTTGGCGACGGATTTGATGCTGACCGATCCCATGTCACACCTTCCGGATGCGCAGCGCGAGGCGCGGGCGCGAGGGCAGGCGAACGCCGAAATCGGCATCGGCTTTGCCGCCCCGGACGATCTCGCCATGGCGCTGGGGATAGGGGATATAGGCGGGGATGCGCTCGGCCGGGGTGACGGTCATCGCCCAGGTGTCGATGACGTCGACCTGAACCTCGGCGCCGTCATCGGGCAGGCCGGTGGTCCAT
>CAMFIX010000066.1 GCA_945952425.1 uncultured Pseudorhodobacter sp.
GTCCCGCCGCCTGACGCCCGAGGCCCGCAACATCCTGCGCGCCTTCCCTTGGCCCGGCAATGTGCGCCAGCTGGAAAACGTGCTGAAACGGATGCTGGTGACGAGTTCCGAACCCGACATCTCCGCCGCCGAGCTGGAGGCCACCCTGGGCGGCCCGCAACCGACCGAACCGGCCAGGGCAGGGGCGGTGGAGAATGAAAAGCTCTCCCAATCCGTCGCCCGCCATCTGAAGCGCTATTTCGACCTGCACAACGGCCAGCTGCCCCCGGCGGGCGTCTATGACCGTGTGTTGCGCGAAATCGAGCTGCCCTTGATCGAGATCGCCTTGGATGCCACCGCCGGCAACCAGGCCAAATGTGCCGACCTTCTGGGGATCAACCGCAATACCTTGCGCAAGAAGATCACCGATCTCGATATTCGCGTGACACGCCGCCGCAAGCTGATGTAACCTTGCAACAGGACGCGGCATTCGGGTGACGTCACCGGAATGCCGCGCCGTGTTGCAGGTGGGACACGAGTGCCCGGCGGGAGGGTGAGTGCGGAAGACGGCGGAGTCGCGCTGGGGGACGCGCCTGTTGCGGCTGAGGCGGCAGCGGGCGGCGCAGACCGGATTCACGCTGGGGCTCGCACTTCTGGGGCCGGCCTTGGCGGTCGGCACCTTCCTGACCTTGGGGCCGATGAACCTCGGCGCCTCCTCGACCGCGCTGCGGCTCGTTCTGCTCGCCGACTTGGTTTATGTGCTCGTCATCGCGACGCTGGTCCTGCGCCGCATCATCCAGATCATCGCCGACCGCCGCAGCGCCAGCGCGGGCTCGCGCCTGCACCTGCGCCTGACGCTGGTCTTTGCGACGGTTGCCCTGGTGCCGACCGTGCTGGTCGCGGTCTTTGGCGTGCTGACGGTGAACATCGGGTTGGAGGGCTGGTTCTCCGACCGGGTGCGCGGGGTGATCGGCGCCTCGCTGGATGCGGCCCAGGCTTACGAGGCCGAGCAGACCGCCAATCTGACGCAGGACGTGCAGGCTTTGGCGGCACTTCTGGTCAAGGCGCATCAGGCCAACGGGATGCTGGAAGACGGCGAGATCCGCGCGATCCTGGTGCAGGGGCAGGGCCAGATTCAGCGCGGGTTGAAAGAGGCCTATCTGGTCTCGGGCCTCGGCGACATGAAGATCAGGGGCGACAAGTCCTACCTGTTTGACTTCGAGAAACCCTCGCAGGTGCAGGTCGCCGAGGCGCAGTCGGGGCAGGTGGTGATGATCCCCGATTGGCCTAACAGCGAACTTCGGGCGCTGGTCGATCTGCCGGGCTATCCGGACCGGCTTTTGTATGTGTCCCGGCAGGTGGACGGGCGCATTCTGGGGCTGTTGGATGAAACCCAGCAGACGGCGACCTTGTATCAGCAGCTGGAGTCGGAGCGGGGGAAAATCCTCTTCAATTTCGGGCTGTTGTATCTGGGCTTTGCGGTGATCCTGATCGTGGCTTCGGTCTGGGTCGGCCTGTGGTTCGCCGAGCGTTTGTCGCGCCCGGTCGGGCGGCTGGCGGGGGCGGCCCAACGGATCGGGGCGGGCGATCTGGATGTGCAGGTGCCCGAAGAGGAAGGCGATGACGAGATCGCGCTTTTGGGCCGACTTTTCAACCAGATGACCCGACAGCTGCGCGGGCAGCGCAAGGCGCTGGTGCAGGCGCATGAGCAGACAGAGGATCGGCGGCGGCTCTTTGACAGCGTCTTGTCCAACGTGACCGCAGGCGTGATCGGCCTCGATGCCGCGGGCCATGTCGATTTCGTCAACCGGGCGGGCGCGCGGCTGTTGGACCTTGCGCAGACCTCCGGGCCCCTGGAACAGGTCGCGCCAGAGTTTGCGAGCCTTTTCAACAAGTTGAACGTCGATCTTGGCATGGCGGTGCAAGACGAGATCCGGGTCTCGCGCCGGGGCAAGCTGGAAAGCCTGCTGGTGCGCATCAGCGAAAGGCGGGGAGAGACCGGCGAGGTCGAGGGCTATGTCGTGGCCTTTGACGATGTGACCGACTTGGTTTCCGCACAGCGGATGGCGGCCTGGGGTGATGTGGCGCGGCGCATCGCGCATGAGATCAAGAACCCGCTGACCCCCATCCAGCTTTCGGCCGAACGCATCCGCCGCAAGTTCAGGACTCAGGTGCAAGAGCCTGACGACCTTGAACAATTGGCCGATGTCATCATCCGACAGACCAACGATCTGCGCCGCATCGTCGATGAATTCTCGAAGTTCGCCCGCATGCCCGAACCCGACCGCCGCGAGACCGACCTGACCGCGCTCTTGAAGGCCGCCGTCATGCTGCAGGAAAACGGCCTGCCGGGGGTGACGATCCTGCGCGACCTCTCGCCCGCCCCCGACATGATCGAAATCGACGCGACGATGATCGGCCAGGCGCTGACGAACCTGATCAAGAACGCCGGGGAAGCCGTTGAAGAGCAACGCGAAAAGACGCCGGGTTACACGCCCGCCATCCGCGTGACGCAACAGGTTTCCGACAGCCATACGCTCATCCGCATCGAGGACAACGGCCCGGGCCTGCCGCCCGACCGCGCCCGGCTGTTCGAACCTTACGTGACGACCAAGAAGACGGGCACCGGCCTTGGCCTGCCCATCGTCAAGAAGATCATCGAGGAGCATGGCGGCAGCCTGATCCTGACCGATGCCCCGATTTTCGACGGCTGTGACCACCAAGGTGCCATGGCCGAAATCCGCCTGCCGCGCACCACCCGCGCAAGGCGCCTGAATTTGCAAGCCCAACAAGGAGTCTCGCCATGAGCATCCTCATCGTCGACGACGAAAAAGACATCCGCGAATTGATTGCCGATATTCTGAAGGACGAAGGCTATGCCGTTCGCATGGCAGGAAATTCCGACGATTGCATGGCGCAGATCAACGCCGATCCGCCAAGCCTGATGATCCTGGACATCTGGCTGAAGGACAGCCGGATGGACGGGATCGACATCCTGAAATCGGTCAAGCGCGACAATCCGGACATTCCGGTCGTCATCATCTCGGGCCATGGGAACATCGAAATCGCCGTGGCGGCGATCAAGCAGGGGGCTTACGATTTCATCGAAAAGCCCTTCAACATCGACCAGCTGATGGTCGTGGTCTCCCGCGCGATGGAGACCTCGCGGCTGCGTCGGGAAAACGCCGACCTGCGGCGGCGCGAGGTCACGACGTCCGCGCTGCACGCGTCGAGTCCTGCCTTCAAGACCTTGAAATCCACCCTAGACCAGGTGACCCAATCAACCGCCCGGGTGCTGCTGACGCGGCCGGCGGGCTCGGGCAAGGAACTCGCCGCGCGGCAGATCCACGCGCAATCCAACCGGGCGGCTGCGCCTTTCGTCAGCGTGTCGTCAGCGACGATCGAGCCCGACCGCATGGAAGAGGTGCTCTTCGGCCGGGAAAGCGCCGAAAGGGGGGTCGAAAAAGGCCTGCTGGAACAGGCGCACGGCGGCATCGTCTATTTCGACGAGGTGGCCGACATGCCGCTCGGCACCCAGTCGAAAATCCTGCGCGTCCTGACCGAGCAGCAATTCACCCGCGTCGGCGGCGGCGACAAGGTGCGGGTCGATCTGCGGGTGATCTCGTCCACCTCGCGCGATCTGCGCCAGGAAATCGCCTCGGGCCGCTTTCGGCAGGAACTTTACGACCGGCTGAACGTGGTGCCCATCGCCGTCCCCTCGCTGGAGGAGCGGCGCGAGGATATCCCCGAGCTGACCGCCCATTTCATCGACCATTTCCACCGCGCCCAAGGCCTGCCCCTGCGCCGCCTGACGCCCGAGGCAGAGGCCGTCCTGCAGACCATGGCCTGGCCCGGCAACGTGCGCCAGCTGCGCAACGTGATCGAGCGGGTGCTGATCCTCGGCGACGGCACCGGCCCGGTGGAGGCGCGCGAGCTGCCGCAGCCCGAATCCCCCGCCGATTCGGGCGGGCGGATGGTCCTGGGCGGCGCCATGGCGACGCTGCCGCTGCGCGAGGCGCGCGAAGTCTTCGAGCGTGAATATTTGCTCACCCAGATCAACCGCTTCGGCGGCAATATCAGCCGCACCGCGGGCTTCGTCGGCATGGAACGCTCCGCGCTCCACCGCAAACTGAAATCGCTTGGCGTGGTTTCCTCCTCCAAAGGCGGGGGCGAGGGCGAGGATGACGCTTAATAGGGCTGGAAACTCCCGGGCGCGCACTCCATAGTGCAGGGGGTGACAGGGACGGACAAACCCGCCAAAGAGAAAAACAAGGGCTATAACATGGCTGGCGACAAACAGAATTTGCAGGATGCCTTTCTGAACCATGTCCGCAAGGCGAAGGTTCCTGTGACGATCTTCCTGATCAACGGGGTCAAGCTGCAAGGCGTGATCACCTGGTTCGACAATTTCTGCGTCCTTCTGCGCCGCGATGGCCAAAGCCAGCTGGTCTACAAGCACGCGATCTCGACGATCATGCCGGGCGGCCCCATCGCGCTTTACGAAGGCGAAGAGTGAGCGAAGACGAAGATTTCGTCGAAGAGCGGCTGAAGCGGCGGGGTCATGACACCGCCGCCAAACCCACGCGCGCCTGGGTGCTGCATCCCGATGTGAAGACGACGAAAAAGCGTCGTCTGCCGGAACATGGTCTGGCCGAGGCGGTGGCCTTGGCCCGCGCCTTGCCGGGGATGGAGGTCGTGGGCGCTGAGGTCGTGCGGTTGACCAAGGTCGCGCCGGGGATGCTGTTCGGCACCGGCAAGATCGCCGAGCTGAAGGAGAGGCTGAAGGAGAACGAGGTCGCGCTGGTGCTGGTCGATGGCGCCGTGGGCCCGGTGCAGCAGAGGAACCTGGAGAAGGAATGGGGCGTCAAGCTTCTGGACCGGACCGGGCTGATCCTGGAGATTTTCGCCGACCGTGCGCGCACGAAAGAGGGCGTGCTGCAGGTCGAGATGGCGGCGCTGACCTATCAGCGCGGGCGGCTGGTGCGGGCCTGGACCCACCTGGAGCGTCAGCGCGGCGGCTTCGGCTTCGTCGGCGGCCCGGGCGAGACGCAGATCGAAAGCGACCGCCGGGCCATCGACGAACAGGTCGTGAAGCTCAAGCGCCAGCTGGAGCAGGTCTCGCGCCGGCGCGAGCTGCAAAGGGCAGGGCGGCGCAAGGTGCCTTTCCCCATCGTGGCGCTGGCGGGCTATACCAATGCCGGGAAATCGACGCTCTTCAACCGGATGACCGGGGCCGAGGTTCTGGCCAAGGACATGCTGTTTGCCACCCTCGATCCCACGATGCGCGGGATCGAGCTGCCCTCGGGCCAGCGGGCGATCCTGTCGGACACCGTGGGCTTCATCTCCGACCTGCCGACGCAGCTGGTCGCCGCCTTCCGCGCCACGCTGGAAGAGGTGCTGGAGGCCGACCTGATCCTGCATGTCCGCGATATCTCCCATCCCGAAAGCGCCGAACAGGCGGCGGATGTGGCCGATATCCTCGCCTCGCTGGGGGTGAAGGAGACCACGCCGCAGTTCGAGATCTGGAACAAGCTGGACCTCGTGGCGCCCGATGCCCGCGCCGCCCTGGCGGTGCAGCAGGGCCAAAGGCGCAATGTCTTCGCCTTGTCGGCGCTGACCGGCGAGGGGATCGACACGCTGCTGGAGGCGATCTCGACCGCGCTGTCGGATGCGCGGATCGAGGCGGTTCTGCAGCTGCCTTTCAGCGAGGGGCGCCGCCATGCCTGGTTGCACGACCAGGGCGTGATCCGCGCCGAGAGCGAAGGCGAAGAGGGTTGGACGCTGACCGTCGAATGGACGGAGCGTCAAGCGGGCGAATACGTGCGGCTCTGACCCCCGACTTGGCCGCCTAAAAATTTTCGTACGAAAATTTTTGGCGATATTGTACTTCGCGTACCCGCAGCAAACTGTTGATGCAAGCCGCTTCTGCTTGGGGGCGGCTTACTCCTTTTCAGGCTCCGGCTTCGGCTCGGGCTTCTTCTTCAGGTCCAGCTTGCCCATGATGCGGTCGAGGGCGTCGTCGGACTCGTCTGCTCCAAGCTCTCGGGCAGCTTCTTTGAATCTGTCAGTCTGTCGTGGCGTTGACATTTGGTAACTCGGGAGCAGGGTGCTCCGGGAAAATCCTTATCATGTTCTTTACTTGATCGGCGGTTTTTTCTTTTCTCCCGTTACCCCTTCCAGCCACTCCTCATAGCCAATAATTGGGATTTGGCCTTTGCTGCCACCACGATCAAAAGTGTGAAACCCTTGGAAGTCAGTACAATACTGCTGAGAATACAAAGCCGTAGCAAGCATTATAGCATCAGGAACGGAAAGCCTCCGATTCGTACTTTTCCCCTTCCGATATGGAATATCCCTGAGTCGGCTCGCCAGCATCATTATGTTTGGGTTTGGGTCGATCACTAGGCAAAATGCATTCATATCCGACACTAGATCTTCGATTGTGCCTGGAGCACCTTTCTTGACTTTGCTAAAGGCTATCTCAGCAAAAACAATACTAGATGTGAGTATTCTCCACTTTCCAGCCTCAGCTTCCCTCAAATATTGTCGAATATGATCTACCAATACGCCATATTGAGCACGGTCATCATATAAATGTGCCCCGAAAACGCAGGTGTCCCAAAATATCTCCGGCGCCTGATTCATTCTGCACCAGCCCAATCAGAAGAGGTTTTCTTCAGCATACCAGCCCAACGCAACAGACCATTTCCTCTTAAAGGAATAACCTTCCGCACATTGACGCGAACTGGAAGAGCCTGCGTTCCATCATAGATTGCGACACCTTCAATCCAGCTGCGTTGCTCATAGTCGGAAAGAACTTCACCAAGATCATCCCGCCTGAACACACAATCTAGTTCACTACCGTCGATTGTTTGGATTATCTTGCCTTTGACTATGGCCCCGCGGGAGTCGATTGCCCTAATTTCTCCATCAAACTGTCCTACAGAGGTGCCTTCAAAGAATCTGCCTTTTTCAGTCTGATCGCCGATTGCTAACTCAACTGCCCTCTTGGCGC
This sequence comes from uncultured Pseudorhodobacter sp., assembly GCA_945952425.1. Classification (GTDB taxonomy): domain Bacteria; phylum Pseudomonadota; class Alphaproteobacteria; order Rhodobacterales; family Rhodobacteraceae; genus Stagnihabitans. The sequence continues at coordinate 6,995 of CAMFIX010000066.1, forward strand.
GATCCCTAAAGAAAGAGTCAAGGCGAACAATGTCACCCTGCCCAAAATCTATTTCAACATGAGAGTGAGTTTTTTCTGCGCCCTCAGACGCAGTGACTAGTTTTTTGAGAACTCCAACTCTCTCTGGGGCGAAGGAGATGGCTCCACTTTGCAAAGAGACTGCCACTTTTGCGAGGCCGGAAAACGGCTCTTCAACCTTTTTTGCCTTTACTAATTGCTTTGGGTCCAGCCAGGCATCGGCAGAGCCTATCTTGAGATCCTTGATCATAAGACCAAATTTCGCGCGACCATTCAAACGCCTGTCCTCAAGCGTTGCTGCCGCCGCAAATGCAGCCAACTTTTCGGCGAACACATCAGCGCGCACAAAGCCGTTGTCCACAGTAAGACCATGGACAGTAAATCTGATTTTGTTAGTCAGATTTGGCATCTGCGCCTCCGGCGCAGAGTCTGCGCGCCCAACGAGTCCCGGTAAAGCACTCTTTTCCCTACGACCCCGTTAAGGGTGAAGTCAGCACGCGCGGCGTCGTTCACGTCCAGCGCCGCGCGGTTGTTGTAACGGAACTCGTACTCCGCCAGATAGCGGTGCAGGTGCTTCTTGCCGCAGTGCTGGTACACGCCCTTCATGCCGCGCTTGAAGACGCTGAAGTAGCCCTCGACGGTGTTCGTGTGGACATCGCCGCGCACGTATTCACCGGACTTGTGGGTGGTGAAGTCGTGGCTCGCGAAGTGCTTGCCGATGCGGGTGTAGTGGCTGGCTTCGTCGGTGTAGAGCGTGGCTTCCTTGGCAATGTTCTCGCGGATGATCGGCATCAGGGTGGAAACCTTGAGATCGTCAACGACCATGCTTTTGGCGCGGCCAGTGGAGCGGTCAACGAGGGTCAGCACCTTCATCTTGTGGTGGTAAGCGGCCTTCTTTTCCATGCCAGGCTCGCGACCGATGAAGGTCTCATCGACCTCGACCACGCCGCCACCAGCGCCGAAGCCCGCAAGCGTATCGTTGCGCATCGCTTCGCGGATGCGGTGAGACATGAACCACGCGGTCTTGAGGGTGACACCAAGAGTGCGGTGGAGCTGGTTGCTGCTGATGCCCTTCTTGCTGGCACACATCAGATAGATCGCTTGCAGCCAGAGGTTCATCGGAACGTGGCTGGATTCAAAAATGGTGCCGATCTTGACGGTGAAGGGCTTGCGGCAAGAGTAGCACTTGTAGGTGCCGATGCGGGTGGACTTGCCGCCCAGCTTGCCAGTGCGCTCACATTCGCCGCAGTGCGGGCAGACACGACCGTTCGCCCAGACGCGCGCTTCGACATAGGCGTAAGCAGCTTCTTCGTCGTGGAACTCAGGGCGGGACAGAACGGACATTGCGAACCTCTTGGCTACACCCTCAATCTAGGTGTAGCGGCTGGGTACGTAAAGTATAATATCGCCAAATTTCTAGGCTCCCGCCCCGTTTCGTCTTTTGATCAAATCCTCTGGCGCCCTCGCCCCGCCTCTGCTATCCTGCCGATATTGGATGGAGATTCAAAATGACCGCCGCCCTCAACCTGACGCCCAGCAACCAGGATTTCGCCGCCCTCGACCAGGCCCATGCCCTGCATCCCTGGACCCATTTCGCCAGCCAGGCGCAAGAGCCGCCGCTGGTGATTACGGAAGGCAATGGCTGTCGCGTCACCGACAGCAGCGGGCGCAGCTATCTGGATGCGGTGGGGGGCGTCTGGTGCACCAACATCGGCCTCGGTCGGCGCGAGATGGCCGAGGCCATCGGCGCCCAGGCGCTGCGGCTCGCCTATGCCAACCCCTTCGTCGACATGACCAGCGACCCCGCCGCGCTTCTGGCGGCGAAACTGGCCGAGCTCGCCCCGGGCGATCTCAACCGCGTGCATTTCACCACCGGCGGCTCGACCGCGGTGGATACCGCCGTGCGCATGGTCAGCTATTACCACCACGCGCGGGGCAATCCGGGCAAGACCGATATCGTCAGCCGGGAAAACTCTTACCACGGCTCGACTTACCTGACGCAATCGGTCGGCAAGCGCTCGGGCGACCGGGTGGACGAGTTCCGTTACAAGACCGAGGGCATCCATCACCTCAGCTGCCCCAACCCCTACCGCCGCCCCGCCCATCTGACCGAGGCGCAATTCTGCGACGAGCTGGTCGCCGAGTTCGAGGCCCTGATCGCCCGCGTCGGCGCGGACCGCATCGGCGGCTTCATCGCCGAGCCGATCCAGGCTTCGGGCGGCATCATCATCCCGCCGGAGGGCTATCTGCGCCGCATGTGGGCCGTCTGCCAGCGCCACGACATCCTCTTCATCGCCGACGAGGTCGTCACCGGCTTCGGCCGCATCGGCCACTGGTTCGCGGCCCTCGCCGAATTCGGCGTGCAGCCCGACATGATCACTTGCGCCAAAGGTTTGACTTCGGGCTATATCCCCTTGGGCGCGCTGATCTATTCCGACCGCATCCATGCCGCGATGGCAGGCGGCGCGAGCGGCTGGTTCACCTCCGGCTTCACCTATTCCGGCCACCCGGTCGCCTGCGCCGCCGGCCTGAAGAACATCGAGATCATCGCCCGCGAAGACCTGCTCTCCCATGCGACCCGCGTCGGGCTTTACTTCGAAGAGCGGCTGAAGGCGCTCGCCCCCTTGGCCCTGGTCGGCGATGTGCGGGGCAAGAAGCTGATGCTTTGCGTCGAGAATGTCGCGAACAAGGAGACCAAGGCGCTGCTGCCCGACGAGGCGGGCGAGAGCAAGCGCATCTCGAACGCCTGCGAAGAGATGGGCCTTTTGGTCCGTCCCATCGGCCATCTGAACGTGATGTCGCCGCCGCTCACGATCACGGAAGGCGAGGTGGATTTCATCGTCGAGACGCTGGAAAAGGCGATCACCCGCGTGACCGACGACCTGGTGCGCGAAGGCTTCCGTATCGGCTGAGGGCGCTTGGCGGCCAGGGCGGCCGAGGGCGGATGCCCGAGGCCCCCTCTTCCCGGGTCAGCTCCCCCGGTAGGTCGAATACCCAAACCCCGAGATCAGCAGCGGCACATGGTAATGCGCCCCCGCATCGCTGATCCCGAAGCGGATCGGCACCTGGTCGAGGAAAAGCACCTCGCCCGTCGCCTGGCCCGTCGCCCGCAGGTAATCGCCCGCGAAGAAGATCAGCTCGTAAGCCCCCACCCGATACTCCGCCCCCTTCAAGAGCGGCGCATCGGTGCGGCCGTCGGCATTGGTCACCAC
>CAMFIX010000067.1 GCA_945952425.1 uncultured Pseudorhodobacter sp.
CCTCCTGCCAGCCCAGCCCCGTCACGCCATAACCCGCCAGAACCTCGGCAATGGCGCGCAGGCACAGAACCTCGCTGTCGGCCAGGCAGCCGTCCAGATCGAAAAGAACCGCCCTCATGCGTCAAGGCTCATCGGGCCACCAGCAGCTTGACGCCGCGGCGTTCGAAGGCCTGCGCATCGGCATCCGAAATCCCGTCGTCGGTGATGAAGGTCTGGATGACCTCCAGCGCGCCGAGCCGCGTGAAGCTGGATTTGTTGATCTTGGAGCTGTCGGCCACCAGGATCACATGGGCCGCCGCCTTGATCATCGCCTCTTTCAGCTGCAGGTCGGCGAAAGAGGGATAGGTCAGCCCCGCATCCAGCGCGACCCCGGCCGTGGCGAGGAACAGCTTGGCGGCGAAGATGTTGCGGAAGTAGTCCACCGCCTTGTCGCCCGACAGGCTGAGCGTCGGCGCCTTGAACTGGCCCCCCGGCATATGCACCGCAAAGCCCGGCACGGCGCCCAAGGTCAAGGCGATGTTCAGCGCATTGGTGATGACGGTCAGGTCGCGCTTGGCCGTCAGGCGGGCCGCGATCTCGCTGGTGGTCGAGCCCGCGTCCAGGATCAGCGTTTCGCCATCGGGCACCAGGCTGGCCGCCAGCGCCCCGATCTTGCGCTTTTTCTCCATATTGTCCTGGTGCTGCAGGGCCATGGCATGGACCTGCGCGGGGACCGAGTTCAGGAAGGCGCCGCCGTGTTCGCGGGTGATGTGGCCCTCGGTCTCCAGCCGCTCCAGATCCTGGCGGATCGTGGCCTCGCTGACCTGGAAGGCCTGCGCCAAGTCGCGAACGCGCGCCGCGCCCTCTTCCTGTATCCAGTCGAGGATGCGCCGCCGCCGGGGCTCGGAGAGGAGCCCGACATAAGACGTGTCACGCTCCTGCGCCATGCTGCCCCCTTTGCCTGGCCCCTGCATAGGGACAAAGCCCGGCCCCCGCAACCGGGGTGGCGGCCAAGGGCCTGCGGTTCGGCATCATGCGCGGGCTCCTTTCTTTCGACCGGGCGTGAATCGATGGGTTCCTTGCGGATCGAGCTAACACTTTCTTTTGAATGCCGTCAAACACTCCCGAACACCTGCGATTTTCCGCAGGGTCACGCCCGCACCCCGCGAAACAAGGCCCCTGCCCGCCGGTTGTTCTTGCAATGATGCGGGCATTCCTCTAGATTCGCATACAATCGAAAGCATGCGAAAGTTTTCGCGAGGGAGGTAAGATGACTGGCCGGATGTTCCGCCCGACGACCCTGGGTGTGGTGATTGGCAGCCGCGCGTTCTTCAGCCCGGCGCCCTGCAAGGATGCCCGCACGCAGGTTCTGGCGCAACTGGAAGGTTTGGGCGTGCGCGCGGTGATCCTGCCCTTCGACGCCACGGCCAATGGCGCGGTGCAATCCATCGCCGATGCCGACCTTTACGCCCGCCACTTCCGCCAGCACGCCGAAGAGATCGACGGGCTGGTGATCTGCCTGCCCAATTTCGGCGACGAGATTGCGGTGGCCGAGCTGGTGAACCGCGCGAAGCTGAACGTGCCGATCCTCTTGCAGGCCTCGAACGACGCACCGACCCGGGTCGATGTGAAATCCCGCCGCGATGCCTTTTGCGGCAAGATCAGCGTGACGAACAACTTCTGGCAATATGGCGTGCCGTTTACCGAGACGACCTCGCACACGTCGGACGTCTGGGGGGAAGAGTTCCGCGCCGACCTCGACCGCTTTGCCCGCATCTGCCGCACGGTCAAGGGGCTGCGGACGGCGCGACTGGGGGCGATTGGCGCGCGGACCGGGGCCTTCCAGACCATGCGCTACAGCGAAAAGCTGTTGCAGGACAGCGGGATCACCGTGGTGACGGTCGATCTGTCCGAGATGATGGGGGCGGCCGGGAAGGTCCGCGACGACGACCCGGATCTTCTGGCCAAGATGGCCAAGATCAAGGGCTATGGCACGATCCCGGCCCATATCACCGAAGGCCAGATCGCGACCCAGGCCAAGTGGACGCTGGCCGTCAACCGCTGGATCGCGGACAACGGCTGCGATGCCAGCGCGATCCAGTGCTGGCGGTCCCTCCAGGACAATTTCGGCTGCGCCACCTGCGTCACGATGAGCATGATGGGCGAAGAGCTGATGCCCTCGGCCTGCGAGGTCGACATCATGGGCGCCTTGTCGATGTATGCGCTGTCGCTGGCCTCTGGCGCGCCCTCCGCGATCCTCGACTGGAACAACAACTACGGCTACGAAAAAGACCTCTGCGTCTGCACCCATTGCGGCAATTATCCGAAGTCCTTCATCGGCGACACGCCGGAAATCGGCGTGCTGGGCGAAACCATCGGCCGGTCGAAATGCTTCGGGGCTGTCAAGGGCAAGGTGAAGCCCGGGCCGATGACCTATTTCCGCCTGTCCTCGGACGACACGCGCGGCACGCTGAAATGCTATCTGGGCGAGGGCGAGTTCACCGACCACCCCTTCCCCATGGATGGCGGCATCGCCACGACCCGGGTGGCCAACCTGCGCAAGCTGATGAAATTCGTGACGCAAAACGGCTTCGAGCATCACGTCGCCATGGTGCGGGGCGAACATGCCGCCGTCGTCGAAGAGGCGGTGATGCGCTATCTGCGCTGGCCGATCTACCACCACGGCGCCGAGCCCGAACCGCAGCTTTTCCGTCTTTGACCGATCGGGGGCGAAAGCCCCCCCCGGCGCCGCTCCCGCGCCCTGCCGCCAAAAGGATTTCCCCTTGCAAAACGACCCTATCCCGCTGATCCGCGAGAAGGCGCTGTGGATGCGCCGCACCGCCTTTACCATGGTCCACCGCGCGCAGCTGGGCCATCCGGGGGGCGATTTCTCGGCCACCGACATATTGGCGAGCCTTTACTTCGGCGTCCTGCGCCATGACCCGACGCGCCCGGGGTGGGAGGACCGCGACCGTTTCATCATGTCCAAGGGCCATGCGACGGGGGCGATCTATACCGCGCTTTGTGCGGCGGGCTATTTCCCCGAGGACTGGCTGGCCACCTATATGCAGAACGGCAGCCGCCTGAACGGTCACCCGAACCGCAACTATGTCCCGGGGGTCGAGACCAACACCGGGCCTTTGGGTCACGGCTTCCCGGTGGCCGTCGGCATCGCCATTGCGGGCGCTTTGCAGGGCCGCGACTACCGGACTTACGTCCTGACCGGCGACGGCGAGCAGCAAGAGGGCTCGAACTGGGAGGCCGCGATGGTGGCGGGCCACCGGCGGCTGCGGAACCTGACGCTCATCATCGACCGCAACCGCTTGCAGCAGGGGGCGGGCACGGAAGAGACCTCGGGCCTCGATCCGCTGGACCGGAAGTATGAGGCCTTCGGGTGGGAGGTCGCGATGGTCGACGGCCACGACCCGGCGGCGCTGGTGGCGGCTTTGTCGGCGCGGGGCGACCGGCCGCGCTGCATCATTGCGAATACGGTGAAGGGCAAGGGCGTCTCGTTCATGGAGAATGTCGCGAAATGGCACCATGGCGTGCCCAACGATGCCGAATATGCACAAGCCATGGCGGAGCTGGTCTGATGTCCCATGCCGTTGAAGTCAAAGGCCTTTACGACTGCCGCGATGCCTGGGTGAAGACCCTGGTCGATGTGGCCGCCAATGACCCCCGCGTGGTCGCGGTGGTGAACGACTCCGTGGGCTCCTCGAAACTGGGGGCCTTCCAGAAGGCCTATCCCGACCGGCTTATCAACGTCGGCATCGCCGAGCAGGTGATGGTCGGCGTCGGCGCGGGGCTGGCCAATGGCGGCCAGGTGCCCTTCGTCTCGGCCGCCGCCTGCTTCCTCACGGGGCGCGCGCTGGAGCAGGTGAAGGCCGATGTCGCCTATGCCAATTTCAACGTGAAGCTGGTGGGCCAGTCCTCGGGCGTGGCCTATGCGGAACTGGGGCCGACGCACCATTCCATCGAAGATTTCGCCTGGATGCGGCTGTTGAAGACCATCACCACCGTCGTCCCCGCCGATCCTTGGGAGGTCGAACAGGCGATCCGCTGGGCCGCCCAGCACGAGGGCCCGGTCTTCATCCGCCTGTCCCGCATGCCCGTGCCCGCCTTGGACATCCCGGACCGTACCTTCACCCCTGGTAAGGCGCAAGTCGCCCGCGAGGGCAGCGACGTCACGATCATCGCCTGCGGCACGATCACCCATCTGGCGATTGCCGCCCACGACCTCCTGGCCGCCGAGGGCATCTCGGCCCGCGTGTTGAACATGCACACGATCAACCCGCTGGACGAGGCCGCCATCGACGCGGCCGCCCAAACCGGCGCCATCGTCACGGCGGAAGAGGCGCATCTGCGCGGCGGCCTCGGCGGGGCGGTGGCGGAATACACCGCCGGGCATCGGCCCGTGCCGGTCGAAAGGCTGGGCTTCGACGGCTTTCAGCCGACGGGCGACCTCGACCATCTCTTCACCCGCTCCGGCCTGACGATCGAGGGGATCGCGGCGGCGGCCAAGCGGGCGATGGCCAGAAAAGTCGGATCGGGCAAATGAAGATCCTCGCCATCGACCAGGGCACGACCAACACCAAGGCGGTGCTCTTGGATCGGACGGGGGCGATCCTCGCCCGCGCCTCGGCGCCCTTGACGACCGACTACCCCCATCCGGGCTGGGCAGAGCAATCGGCCTCGGCGCTTTGGGCCTCGGTGCAGCAGGTCATCGCCGATCTCGCGCCCCATGGCGTGCCCGACGGCATCGCCATCGCCAACCAGCGCGAGACGCTGGTGGCCTGGGACCGCACGACCGGCCAGCCCATCTGCCCCGCGCCGATCTGGCAGTGCCGCCGCACGGCCGAGGCCTCGGCCCGGCTGATCGCCGAAGGCCACGACCCGCAGGTCGTCGCGGCCACCGGGCTTGGCATCAACCCCTTGTTTCCGGCGGGAAAACTGGCTTGGATCTTGCAGAATGTGCCGGTGGCCCGGGGTCTTCTGGCCGAGGGGCGGCTGTGTGCCGGGACGGTGGACGCCTGGCTCTTGTGGAACCTGACCGGGGTCTTTGCGACCGACCATTCCAACGCCAGCCGCACGCAGCTCTTCGACACCCGCAGCCTGAGCTTTTCCCCGGACCTCGCAGCACTTTTCGGCGCCGACATCGCCTGCCTGCCGCAGCCCCTGCCCTCGGACAGCCGCTTTGGCCAGACGCTGGCGGGCGTTACCGCGCTTCCCGCGGGCGTGCCGGTGCTGGCCATGATGGGCGACAGCCATGCAGCCCTTTATGGCCATGGCGTGCGCACGCCCGGCACGGTGAAGGCGACCTATGGCACGGGCTCGTCGCTGATGACCCTGACGCCGGGGCGGGTCGCCTCGGCCCATGGGCTCTCGGGCACGGTCGCTTGGACCGACCGCCACGGCACCTCCCATGCTTTGGAGGGCAATATCACCGTTTCCGCCCAAGCCGTTGCTTTCATGGGCAATCTTCTGGGCCTGACCTCGGCGGCAGAGGTCTCGGCCCTGGCCGAGACGGTGCCGGATACGGGCGGCGTGGTCTTTGTGCCCGCGCTCGCCGGGCTTGGCGCGCCGCATTGGGACGACGCGGCGCGGGGCACGGTCACCGGCATGACCCATGGCACGACGCGCGCCCATCTGGCCCGGGCGGCGGTCGAGGCCGTGGCCCACCAGATCGCCGATGTCTTCGCCGCGATGGAGGCCGATGCGGGCGCGCTTGCTGGCCTCTCGGCGGATGGCGGCGCCTCGGGCAACGCCTTCCTCCTGCAGCGCCAGGCGGATTTCATCGGCAAGGAGGTCCGCCAGAGCCCGGTCGAAGAGGTCGGCGCCCTGGGCGTCGCGGCCATGGCCTTCACCCATTTCGGCATCTCCCTGCCCCTGGGCGGCGAGGGCCGGACCTTCGCCCCCCAAGCCCCGGCAGCGCAGGACCGCGCCCTTTGGGCCGCCGCCCTCCGCAAGGCCCGCGCCTGACGGAGCAGGCCCAAAAATTTTCGCCGAAAATTTTTAGGCGGGAAAGCGCCAGCGGTGGCGGCGGATGAGCGTGTCCTTCACCGCCGCCACTTCCGCCGCCCGGCGCGTTTCGGACCAGCCCCGCACCTGCCCCGCGATCCGCGCCAGGTGGTCCAGCATCGGCAGGGTCAGCCGCCCGGTGATCGCCAGGGGCGTGCGGCGCAGAACCAGATCCTCCAGCCGCAGGACGCGCTCGTTCGCGACCAGCCAGGCGATCTCGCCTTCGGTGAAGTCGGGCGCATCGGTCAGGGGTGCGCCCTCCTCCGCCGCCAGTATCGCGGTCGAGGTCGTGCCATAGCGCGCCATCAGCTGCTGCGCCCTTGGGCTCAACCCACTGACATCCTTCGGGAAATCCCGCCCCCCGCCGATCGGCAGCCCCCGGGTCGAGACGCGCCGCTCCAGCCCCAGCCGCTGCAGCACCCGGTCGGCCACCTCTTCGGCAAAGCCGCGGAAGGTCGTCCACTTGCCCCCCACCAGCGAGATCACCGGGAAAGGCCGCCCCGGCGCGGGCCCGGCCAGGGGGGCGGAGTGGTCGCGGCTGATGAGCCCCGCGGCCTTGCCCGCGCTATAGGGCAAGGGGCGCAGGCCGGAATAGGCATGGACGATGGGCCCCAGCGCCACGCCGGGGAACAGGCTGCGGACCGCGCCGACCAGGTAATCGGCCTCGGCATCCGTCACCTCCAGCGTGTCGGGATCATCGGCGCGGATGTCGGTCGAACCGACCAGCGCCCGGCCAAGATGTTCGTAAACCAGGCAAATCCGCCCGTCGTCGGCCTCGAAATAAACCATACGCCCCTTCAGGGCCGCCACCAGCTCGGGCGCGTCCAGCAGGATATGCGCCCCCTTCGTCCCGCCGATCAGCCGCCCCGAAATGCCCAAGGAGGCATTGACCCGGTCGATCCAGGGCCCCGCCGCATTCACCACCAGAAGCGGTGCGGCCGCGACGCTGGCCTCTTCGTTCTCGGCCAGGATCGTCGCCCCCTCCTTCCGCCAGGCCGCATGGCTCAGCGCCCGGCTCGCGGGATTGGCGCGCAAGCCCTCCTGCACCAGCTCCAGCACCAGCCGCTCGGGCATGGCGATGCGGGCGTCGTAGTAAAGCCCCGCCGCCACGATCCGCGGCGTCAGGGGCAGCTCGCGCAGGGCCCGCGCCCGGCCCCAAAGCCGGTGCCGCGGCATGACCCGCTCGCGCGCGCCGTAAAGGTCGTAAAGCGTCAGGCCGATCTTCATCAGCACCGCCCCCCGCTGCCGCGGCGCGGTGGTCGAGCCCATCAGCGTCCGCAAGGCGGCCCCTATCCCCTTGAACCAGCTGAAGATCGGGATGACGGTGGGCAGAGGCAGCACCGCATGGGGCGCATTCTTCAACAGCAGGTTCCGCTCCAGCGTCGATTGCGCGACGAGGCCGAATTCGCCGGTTTCCAGGTATTTGATCCCGCCATGGATCAGCCGCGACGGCGCCGCCGAAGTGCCCGAGCCGAAATCGCCCGTGTCCAGGATCAGGCACTTCACCCCTTGCGCGCAAAGGTCGCGGAAGAGGCCCGCGCCATTCACCCCGGCGCCCAGGATCACCACGTCGAAGGGCTCAGACATCCTCGTCCTCCAGCCGCGGCCAAAGCGGCGCCATGGCCTGAACGAGGTCGCCGTAAAGAGTATACCGTTTGCCAAGGTCTTGTTGCGGCGTGAAAATACGCGACGTCAGGGCCCGAGGGTCATCGAAGGGCGTGGGCCAAAGCCCGGCCCCCGCCCCGGCACAAAGCGCCGCACCCCAGGCCGCGGCCTCCTCGGTCTCGGTCACCGTCACGGGCAATCCCAAGGCATCGGCGAAAAGCTGCACGAAGCTCGGATTGCGCGAAATCCCCCCGGTCAGGCGGATTTGCGCGGCCGGAAAGGCCTCGCGCAGGGCATCGACATGGGCGCGGTGGTTGAAGGCGATGCCCTCCAGCACCGCGCGCAGCATGTCGCCGCGGTCGTGCCAGCCGTGCAGCCCGAAAAACCCGCCCGAGGCGCGGCCCGGATGCGGCGAGCCGAAGAGATAGGGGTGGAAAAACGCGGAAGAGGGGCGCTGCAACGCCGCCGCAATCTCGGGGGCGAGGGTGGCGTGGATGTCGGGGCCGCCTTGGGTGAAATGGTCGAGGAACCAGTCGTAATTGGCTGCAGAGGCTGGAGAAATCGACATGGGGTGCCATTCGCCGGGGCGGATCGCATTGCGGCAGAACCAGCGCGGATCGGTGATCGGGGCGGGCGAGACGGTCTCGTTGATCGAATAGGTGCCGGCGACGACGGCGATGGTGCCGATGCCATGGCCGCCGATGCCCAGGGCGCTGGCGGTGACGTCATGGAGCCCCGCCACGACCGGCGTGCCGGATAAAAGGCCGGTCCGCGCGGCCGCCTGCGGGGTGACGCGGCCCACGACCGCCTCGCAGGGGGCGATGTCGGGCAGCGGGATCGACAGGCCGAAAAGTGCTGGAATATCAGAGGTGTAGCCTTGGGTCTTCACATCGGTGAACGAGGTCGAAGCCTCGGTCCGGTCGGTGCCGACATGGCCGGTCAGGCAGAAGGTCAGCCAGTCCTTGCAGGCCAGAACATGGCCGATGCGGGCGTAACGTTCGGGCTGGTGGCGGGCGATCCAGGCGATCAGGGCGGAAGGGGCGGAGGCATGGGGCATCTGCCCGGTGCGCTGAAGCGCCGCGACGGAGGTGCCGTCCTGGCCCCAGGCCTCCACCACCTCGACCGCGCGGCTGTCGAGCGAGAGGATACCGGGGCCCAGCGGGTTGGCCTGCCCGTCCAACAGGTAAACCCCGTCGCCATGCGCCGTGGCCGCCACGGCCGCGACCTCTGCCGCCGGACGGCCCGAGAGCGCCAACGCCTCGGCGATGCTTTCGGCGCAGGCGGCCCAGAGCTGGGCCATGTCGCGCTCGACAAAGCGCGGCGCCGGTTTCAGCTGCTGCGAGCGGCGGCGGGCGGTGGCCAACACGCGGCCGGTCTCGTCGAAGACCACCGCCTTGGTGACGGTCAGGCCGCAGTCGATGCCGATGAGAAGGGGCATTTGGGGGGCTTTCGGATGGGAAAGAGTATACTGTTTGGGCAGGAACGGCGGCGAGGGGGGCGGCGGTGAAAGAGTATACTGTTTGGCCCGCGGCGTGGCGGAGCCGACGCTTTCGTGTCGGAGCCGCGGTCAGCTTTCGGCCCTGGCCCCCCGCGCGACCTCGACCTTGATGCCGCGCGCGCGCATGTCCGCGACCCGGGCGGCCGGCAAGGCATCGTCGACGATCACCAGGTCGAACTCGCGCAAACTGCCCATCGCGTAAAGTGCCCGGCGGTCGAATTTGGAGTGATCGGCCAGGAGGATGCGCATCGAGGCACTGTCGAACATCGCGCGCTTGGTCTCGGCCATCTCGGGGCTTTGGTGAAAGACCATGTCGTCGGTGATGGCCGACATCGACAGAAAGACGCGGTCAGCCCGCAGGCGGCGGATCTCGGCCGTGGTCATCGGGCCCATGAAGGCATTGCACCAGTTATGGAACTGCCCGCCCAGCCCCAGGATCGTCACATCGGTGATCGCCTTCAAACTCTCCATCAGGATCAAGGAGTTGGTGATCGCCGTCAGCGGAACCCGCGCCGGCAGCCAGGGCACCATCTGCAGAACCGTCGTGCTGTCGTCGAAGAAAACCGCCTGGCCCGGCTCGACATATTGCGCGGCATGGGCGGCAATGGCGCGCTTCTCGCCGGCCTGGCGGGTCTGGCGATAGACGTCCGAGGCCTCGATCAAACTGGTCGGCGCCGCCGAGACGATGCCGCGCGTCTTGCGCAGAACCCCGCGCGAGACGAGTTCGTCCAGATCGCGATGCGCCGTCATCAGCGAGACGCCGAAACGTTCGACCAGATCCTCGATCCGCATCGTGCCCTCGGCCACCACGGCCTCGGCGATCAGCTGGCGGCGGGCCTGCTGGCGGGCGGCGCGGCTGTCGGCCGACAGATCGTCACTGGATTTCACATCACTCATCGCGATTTCCTTGCACCAGAACCCCGGGCCGATGATGGCCCGGGGAAACGGTTTGACAAGGGGGGATGGGAGCCTCCCCCAGGTCAAAGGCTCAGTTCGACAGGGTGAACGGAGCGGTATACTTGTCGACATTCTCCTTGGTGATCAGCTGGCAGTCGAAGAGCTGCTTTTCGGTCGCAGCCCCGGTCTTGCCGGTCTTGATGAAGCTGT
>CAMFIX010000068.1 GCA_945952425.1 uncultured Pseudorhodobacter sp.
GGCCTCGACATCCCCGAATGCGGGCTGGTGGCTATTCTGGACGCCGACAAGGAAGGGTTTCTCCGCTCGGAAACCTCCCTCATCCAGACCATCGGGCGGGCCGCGCGCAACGCCGATGGCCGGGTCATCATGTATGCCGACCGCATCACCGGCAGCATGGAGCGCGCGCTGGCCGAGACCAACCGCCGCCGCGATAAGCAGCACGCCTATAACCTGGAACACGGCATCACCCCGCAGACCGTGCGCAAAAACATCGAGGATGTGCTCGCCGGCGTCTGGCAGGGCGACACCGACCAGTCGCGCATCACGACCAAGGTGGAAAAGGCGCAGGTCGGCCAGAACCTTGCCGCGCACCTGGATGCCCTGCGCGCCGCGATGCGCAAGGCGGCCGAAAACCTGGAATTTGAAGAGGCCGCGCGGCTCCGCGACGAGGTCAAGCGGCTGGAGGCGGTGGAGCTTGCCGTCGCCGACGACCCGATGGCCCGGCAAAGCGCCATCGACGACGCCGTGGAGGAGGCGGTGTCGAAATCCGGGCGCTCCACGGCCGGGCGTGCGGGGCAAAGGGGGGGCAACAAAAGGCGGCGTTGACGGCGCGCTGATGCGCCGTTCACGCTGCATTCATGGTCCATGGGGCATGCTGCGGCCGATTGACCTGACGCCCCGAACCGGCGATTGTTCGATAAACGGAGAATATCATGAAGAAATTCAAACGCACCCTCGCCGCGGTGGTCGGCATCGCCCTTCTGGCCCAGCCCGTGCTCGCCGATTGCGCCGCCCCGAAACTCGCCTCCGAAGCCCTGCTCTGCCAGGCCGACCAGATCCGCGCCCGCCGCGCCGGGACGGTGATCGGCGGCGCGCTGGCCGGGGCGCTGATCGGCAATCTTCTGACCCAGGGCGGCGGCGGCGACAAGACGCGGGCGACCGTGGCGGGCGCCTTGGCCGGTGGGCTCGCGGGCTATTGGCTGTCGGTTTCCAATGAAATCAAGGCGAAGAAGGCCTCGGACGCCGCCCGCGCCTCGGAAGTGAAGTCGCGCGCGGTGCGCGATGCCAAGGCGCAGAAGACCCAGGCCGCGGCCCTGAAATCCGAGCTGAAAGTGGCGCTCCTGCGCTCGCCCTCGACCAACGAAGACGCGAAAAAGCGCGAGGAGCACCTGGCCTCGATCGCCAAGGCCGCCCAGCTCGGCGCGCAAAACGCGCAGGACAGCGGCAACGGCTATACCAATGTCGCGGCCGATTTGGGCTCGAGCTACGACGCCCGCCCGGGATTCGCCAGCACGGCGGCAAGCTACCAGGACATCAAGGCCAAGGCCTGCGCCGGCATGACCCGCCCGGGGAATTACTGCAGCTGAGCGGCGCCGGGCCGAACGCGGCGGTCCCTGGCCTCATCATGGCCGGGGCGACCGGCATCGGCGTGTGCGAACCGGCGAAGGTGCATCCTCGCCCCTGCCCTTGCGTTCTGCCCCCCGAACCGCCATCTCTTGCCAAACAGGAGATGCCATGGCCCGCCGACCCTTTCTGGACCCCGACCACCCGATGTTCGCGCGCGCCTGGGTGCGCTGGGTGGTCTCGGTCGCGCCGATCCTCTGGGCCGGGTTCGAATTCCTGCGCGGCGATCCGTTCTGGGGCGTGCTTTTCCTCGCCGCCGGGGTCTATGCGCTGTGGATGCTGATCCTGAACCGCAAACAGCCCTAGCTTTTGCACGCGGTCAGCCGACCCCGCATCTCGCCGCTGTCGCCGCTTTCGACCCGGGGGGTGCAGCCGGTGACCTGCGCCACCACCTGCAGCATGGTGGCCTTGACCGCCCCCTGCTCCGCCCGCGGCGCATAGCCGTGGCGGACGATCTCGAACGCGCCATCCTTGCGCCAGACCGTGTAGTCATGCCCACCGACCGTCACCCGCTGCGACGGGGCGCCGGTCATCTGCCAGGCGGGGGAGGCGTCGCAAGCGGCAAGCGCCAGGAGGAAAACGAGGTATCGCATCCCGCAACCCTGCCGCAACAGGGTTAACATCCGGTTAACTCGCCTCAGGCCGAGCCGCGCAGCATCAGCCGCGGCGCGATCAGCCGGTGCTCGGCCACCGTGCGCCCGCCGATCCGCGACAACAGCGCCTCTGCTGCCATCCGCCCCATCCGCCGCCCATCCTGATCGACCGAGGCGAGATCGACCATCGGCAAGGCCGCGACCGGCGAGTTGTCGTAGCCGACGATGGCCACATCCTCCGGCACTCGCAGCCCCAGCCGAAAGGCCAGCGCGCGCAAGGGGATCGCATCCAGGTCCGACCAGCAGAACAGGGCCCGGGGCCGGTCGGGCGCGGTCAGCACGGCCATCAACTCGGCCTCGCGCGGCTGGTCGGATTGCGGCACCCGGATCACCCGCGGCTCCAGCCCCGCCGCGGCCATCTCGGCCCGGAACCCCAGCTCGCGCTGCGGCGAGACATCCGCCGCATGCCGCGCATCCCATTCCATCGCCAGCATCGCAATGTCGCGATGCCCCCGTGCCAAGAGCGCCCGCACCACCATCCGCGCCCCCTCGCGGTCGTCGGAGTTGACCGTGTCAAAACTCTCGGCGGTGGGCTCGTGATGGCCGACGACGACCGTGGGGATCTGCCGGGCATAGCGGTCCAGCGTCTCGCCGCCGATCTGGCTGGCCACCAGGATCAGCCCGTCCATCCGGTTGTCGATCATCTGCTCGATCAACTGCGCCTCACGCCTTGTATGCGCGGCGCCGACCCCCACCATGACCTTGTAGCCCGCGGCATCCGTCACCCCCTCGATCCCGTGATAGACCGAAGGCAGGAACGGGTTGGCGATTTCCACCAGCAGCACGCCCAGGGTGAAGGTCTGCCCCCGCATCCCCCGCGCCGCGACCGAAGGCCGATAGCCCAGCTTGCCGATCGAGGCCTCGACCTTGGCGCGCAACCCGTCCGACACGCCGTAAGCGTTGCGCAAGACCTTCGAGACCGCCGCCACCGAGACGCCCGCATCCGCCGCCACCGTGCGGATCGTCACCCGCGCATCCTTGCCGCCATCCGCCATTCCGGTCTCCTGTCGCGCCACCTTAACAAAAAACAGTTGCAAGGCAAACGGGTTCGTAGAATGATTGACGTATAACGGTATACGAAGCGCCGGAGGGGCGATTCGCATACCCTAGGGAGGATGTCGGAATGGACCTTCAGGGTCAGGCGCAGAACCGTTCTGCGGGCGATAAAGCTTTGTCTTCGTTCAATTTCACCGCCGAGATGGTCGCACCGGCCTGCGATCCGGGCACCGGCGGGGCGGGCACGTTCGTCGCCCGCGACTTCACGCTGGACAAGGTGCCCGCGGGCGCCGTTTTGCACTTGACGGCGCAGGGGCTTTACCGCGCTTTCCTGAACGGCAAACGGGTGGGGCAAGACCTCTTGACCCCCGCCTGGACCTGCTATGACGACCGGCTGGCCTATCAAAGCTATGACGTCTCGGACCTTTTGCAGCCCGGCGCGAACCGGCTGGAGATCTGGCTGGGCGATGGCTGGTATCGCTCGCGGCTGATGTGGGCCTTGAACCCGATCCCGAACACCTGGGGCGACCGGATCGGCGCCATGGCGGAACTGGTGGCCGGGGGCACGATCCTGAAGACGGACGCCAGCTGGCGCTCGGGCTTCACGCCGGTGACGGGCAACGGGATTTACCACGGCGAGGACCATGACGCGCGGATCGTGCCGGTCGAGAGCGCCGGGGTCGAGGTTCTGCCCCGCCCCGCCCGGCTGGTCCCGCACGAGACCGCCCCGGTCGTCGAACTGCCCCCCCATGCGCCGGTCGATCACTGGACCGATGGCGGCGAGATCTATGACTTCGGCCAGAATTGCGGCGCCTATGCGCGGATCACGGTTCGCGGCCCGGCGGGGGCGACGGTGCGGGTGGAGTTCTCGGAAGTGCTAGGCCCCAACCGGGCGTTCGACAACCGCAACTACCGCTCGGCCCGGGCCGAGCAGCGTTATACTTTGGCGGGCGGGGAAGAAACCTGGGCGCCGATGTTTACCTTTTTCGGCTTCCGCTATGCCCGGGTGACGCTGGAAGGCGCCGAACTTGTGAAGATCGAACAAGTCCCGGTCACCTCGGTTCCAAAGGCCGCCGGGGGGTTCACCTGCGGCGTTCCGGCGGTCAATCGGCTGGTGGAAAACACCATCTGGTCGCAAAGGTCCAACTTCATCGAGATCCCGACCGACTGCCCGCAGCGCGACGAGCGGCTGGGCTGGACAGGCGACGCCCAGGTCTTTGCCGGCACCGCCTGCTGGCTGGCCGACAGCCAGTCTTTCCTGACCAAATACCTGCGCGACGTGCGCCACGACCAGCGCCCGAACGGCGCCGTCCCGCATTTCAGCCCCGACCCCACGCGCCTGCACCCGATCGACGGGCGCGGCGACTGGGCGGGCTCCACCGGCTGGGGCGATGCCATCGTCATCATCCCCTGGCAGCTTTACCTGCATTACGGCGACAAATCCGTGCTGGAAGAGAATTTCCCGGCGATGGAGAAATGGCTCGACTACCTCTGGAGCATCTCGAACGGGCCGATCATCCGCCCGCCCGCGACCTGGGGCGCGCATGGCTTCACTTTCGGCGACTGGCTGCAGCCGGTGGGCGACAATAGGAAGCCCCGGCCGACCGTGGCCGACGACTGCGCGGCGACTTTGTATCACTATATCTCCACCGACCTTGCGGCGAAAATCGCGGGCCTGATCGGCCGCGACCCCGCGCCGCTGCAAGCCCGCGCCGCGGCGATCAAGGCGGCCTTCGCTCGCGAATACTTCTCGCCCTCGGGCCGGATCGCGCATAACGACCAGACGTCGTGGAGCCTCGCCTTCCTCTATGGCCTTGTTCCGGAAGACTATTACGAACAAGGCAAGGCCTATTTCCGCGCCGTGGTCGAGGATGCCGACGGGCTGATCGGCACGGGCTTCATCGGCACGCCCGCCCTGCTTCCGGCGCTGACCATGCACGGGATGGCCGATGTCGCCGAGAAAATCTTCCTGAACCGCAAGGTGCCGGGCTGGCTGTATCAGGTCGAGCGCGGCGCGACCTCGATCTGGGAGCGCTGGGACGCTTTGGGCGAGGATGGCACGATCTACGACCCCGACATGAACAGCTATAACCACTATGCCTATGGCGCGGTGTGCCAATGGCTGTTCGAGGGCGTGGCAGGCGTGCAGCCCGAACCCGGCTTCGACACCGTGACGCTCAACCCCCTGATCTTGCCCGCCCTTTCGCCGGTGGCCGCCTGGCACGACTGCCGCCACGGCCGGATCGAGGCGGGGTGGAGCCTGGAGGGCAAGAGCGTCACCTATACCGTGACCCTGCCGCCGGGCACCAAGGGCCGCCTCGGCCGCCCCGTCGATACCGTGAACGGCCAGCCGCCGCAGGGCGACCTGTCCCCCGGCACCCACACGATCACGTTCCAGATTTGACGACCCCGGGCGCAAAGCCCGGCCATAAAACCCGGTCCAATGGAGGAGAGACCATGAAACTGATCCCGAGCGCGGCCCTGCTTGCCGCCTTCGCCCTGACGGCGGGGCTCGCCCAGGCCGACACCGTCCTGTCGGTGCTGGCCGATGGCAATGCCGAAACCGTGGCCGCGCTGGATGCGCTGACCAAGGCCTATACCGCCGCCCATCCCGACATCACCTTCGAAATCGAGACCCATCCCGGCGGCGCCGATGGCGACAACATGGTGAAGACCCGTCTCGCGACCGGCGAGGGCGGCGACATCATCCAGTACAACTCCGGCTCGCTCTTCCAGGCGCTGGACCCGGTGAAGAACCTGGCCGACCTGTCCGACATCCAGGCCAATGTCATCGACAGTTTCAAGACCGTGGTGACCGCTTCGGATGGCACCGTGCGCGGCGTGCCCTTCGGCGCGGCCATGGGCGGCGGCATCTATTACAACAAGAAAATCTATGCCGACCTTGGGCTTAGCGTGCCCAAGACCTGGGCCGAGTTCATGGCCAACAACGAAAAGATCAAGGCCGCCGGCAAGGTCGCCGTGGCCGAGACCTTCGGCGACACCTGGACCTCGCAGCTGTTCGTCCTGGCCGATTTCTTCAACGTCCAGGCCGAAGTCCCGAATTTCGCCGCCGATTACACCGCCAACAAGGCGAAATACGCCTCCACCCCGGCCGCGATGCGCGGGTTCGAACACCTGGAAGAGGTCTTCAAGGGCGGCTACATGAACGAGGACTTCGGCGCCGCCAAGTTCGACGACGGCGTCCGGATGGTGGCGACCGGCGAGGCCGCGCATTACCCGATGCTGACCTTCGCCTTGGGCAACATCAAGCAGAACTTCCCCGACAATGTGAACGACGTGGGCTTCTTCGCCCAGCCCGGCCCGGATGCCGCCAAGAACGGGCTGACCGTCTGGATGCCCGCCGCGCTTTACGTGCCTGCCGCCTCGAAACACGTCGCCGAAGCCAAGGCCTTCCTCGCCTATGTCGCCTCGGTCGATGGCTGCAACGAGATGATCAAGGCCAATGGCGCGACCGGCCCCTACCTGATCAAGGACTGCAAACTGCCCGCCGACGTGCCGCCCTCGGTCGCCGACATGCTGCCCTATTTCCAGAACGGCGCGACCGCCCCGGCGCTGGAGTTCCTCTCGCCGATCAAGGGCCCGGCGCTGGAGCAGATCACGGTCGAAGTGGGCTCGGGCATCCGTCCGGCCGCCGAGGCCGCCGGGCTTTACGACCAGGACGTCGAAAAGCAGGCCAAGCAGCTCGGTCTGCCGAACTGGTAAGACCAAACCGCGCCCGAAGGAGGCCCCCGGCGTCGCGGGGGCCGCCCTGCGCCCGAAGCCACGGGCTTTGCAAACCCTGCCCCCCGGCGCATCCTGACGTCGTTCCCTTCGCGAGGCTCCATGACCCGCCGACGCTCTCCCTATCCCTATTGGTTCGTCCTGCCGGCGGCGGTGGTCTTCACCGTGCTGTTCCTGGTGCCGACGCTGGCGAGCCTGTGGTTCTCGCTGACGCGCTGGGATCTCTTCACCGCCAGCTTCATCGGGCTGGACAATTACCGGCAGTTCTTCAAAGAGCCCTTCCTGGTGCAAGGCCTTGTGAACACGGTGATTTATGCCGCCCTCACCTCGGTGTCGAAATCGGTTCTGGGGCTCCTTTTGGCCGTGCTTCTGACCAGCGGCATCCTGTGGCAGAGCTTTCTGCGCGCAGTCATCTTCTTTCCGGTGCTGGTCTCGACCATCGGTGTCGGCATCACCTTTACCGCGCTGATGCATCCGACGCGCGGCGCGATCAATATAGGCCTGGCGGCGATCGGCATCCATGGGCCGGCCTGGCTCAGCAACCCCGAACTAGCGCTCTATTCCGTCGCCTTCATCGACCTGTGGAAAGGAATCGGCCTGGCGACGCTGATCTATATCGCGGGGCTCGCCGCGATTTCGCCCGATTATTACGAGGCCGCCCGGATCGACGGCGCGACCCGGGTGCAGCAGTTCTGGCGCGTGACCGTGCCCCTGGTGCGGCCCGCGACCGTGACCGTCGTCACCCTGTCGCTGATCGGCGGCTTGCGGTCTTTCGACATCATCTGGGCCACGACGCGGGGCGGGCCAGGCTTCGCCTCCGACGTGCTGGCCTCGGTGATTTACAAGCAATATCAAGCAGGTTTCTATGGGCTGGCCACGGCAGGCAACGTGATCCTCTTCGCGCTGATCGCCCTGATCATCCTGCCGCTGACCTGGTGGTTCAACAAGCGGGAGATCGACCTGTGACCCGCCGCCAGCGCAACTCCGGCCTGATCGCAATGGCCGTCGCCTTCGTCATCTTCATCCTGCCCTTCGCCTTCACCTTCCTGATGGCGGTGAAGACCAAGAAGGAGGCGGCGCTGATGCTGTTCTCCTGGCCCACGGAATGGCACTTCTGGGACAATTTCACCGAGGTGATCCAGGCGCGCAACTATATGCTTTTGCTGGCCTATTTCAACTCCACCGTCATCACCGTCGCGGCGGTTTCGGGCCTGATCGTCATGGGCGCCATGGTGGGCTATGTCCTGCAGCGCAGGCCCTCGGGCTGGAACAAGGTGATCTATGCCGGCGTGCTGATGGGGCTGATCGTGCCGCCCGCGGTGGTGCCGACGATCTGGGTGCTGCAGGGGCTCGGCCTTTTCAAATCGCTGACCGGCATGGTGCTGATCCAGATCGCCTATGGCCTGGCCTTTTCGGTGCTGCTGTATCGGTCGTTCATCGCGACCATCCCGCGCGACCTGGACGAGGCTGCGATCATCGACGGCGCCAAGCCCTGGGCGATCTTCTTCAAGGTCATCCTGCCGCTGTTGAAGCCCGTCACCGTGACGCTGATCACCGTGCAATCCATCGCGATCTTCAACGATTTCACCAACCCGCTGTACTACCTGCCGGGGAAAGAGAACGTGACCGTCCAGCTGACACTCTTCAACTTTCAAAGCCAGTTCCAGAGCCAGTTCAACCTGTTGTTCATGAACATCCTGCTGGTCACCATCCCGCCGCTGATCGTCTTCGTCTTCTTCAACCGTCAGATCGTCGCAGGCATGACCGCCGGCGCGGTGAAAGGCTGACCCATGTCCGTTTCGCAATCCTCCGTCGTCCTGAAAAACCTCACGAAATCCTTCGGCGCGGTCGATGTCATCAAGGGAGTCGACCTGGAGATCGCCCCGGGCGAATTCTGCGTCTTCGTCGGCCCCTCGGGTTGCGGGAAATCGACGTTGCTGCGTCTGATCTCGGGGCTGGAAGAGGCGACCTCCGGCACGATCGAGATCGCGGGCCGCGACGTGACCCATGCCGAGCCGTCCGAGCGCGGAATTGCCATGGTTTTTCAAAGCTATGCGCTTTACCCCCACTTGACGGTGCGCGAGAATATCGGCTTCGGCCTCTCGCTCGCCAAACGGCCAAAGGCCGAAATCGCCGCCAGGGTCGAGGCCGCCGCCGCCGTGTTGCAGCTGGGCCCCTATCTCGACCGCAAGCCCAAGGCGCTGTCGGGCGGCCAGCGCCAGCGCGTGGCCATCGGCCGCGCCATGGTGCGCGACCCGAACGTTTTCCTGCTGGACGAGCCCTTGTCGAACCTGGATGCGGCGCTGCGGGCCCAGATGCGGATCGAGCTGACCGATTTGCACAAAAAGCTTGGCGCCACGATGATTTACGTGACCCATGACCAGGTCGAGGCGATGACGATGGCCGACAAGATCGTCGTGCTGAACGCCGGGCAGATCGAGCAGGTCGGCTCGCCGATGGAGCTTTACAACGCCCCGGTCTCGCCCTTCGTGGCCGGATTCATCGGCAGCCCCAAGATGAACCTGGTGCCGAATGTGATGGGTTGCGCGACCTATGGCATCCGGCCCGAGCACCTGGACCTGTCGACCAGCGCCGGGCAATGGCAGGGCACGATCCGCCATGTCGAACGGTTGGGGGCCGAGGTCATCCTTTACCTGCAGACCGAGGCGATGGGCGAGCTCGTCCTCCGCCTGCCCGGCCAGTCCGCCCCGCCGCCCGGCAGCATCGCCTATGCGACGCCGCAGCCGGGCCGCGCCTTCCAGTTCTAGGCCGCCCGCAAGGCGCCACCGGACTCGATGCGGAAGACCGCGACGACTTCGGCAAGGTCGCGCGATTGCGCCCGCAGCGCCAGGCAGGACTCCGTCGTCTCCTGCGCCATGGCAGCATTTTTCTGCGTCACCTGGTCCAGCTGACCGACGCCGAGGTTGATTTCGCCGACCGCCGCCGATTGCGCCCCGGCGCCCTTGGCGATTCCGGTGATCAGCTGGGTGATGTTCTGCACCCGCCCGACGATCTTCGAAAGCGCCGCGCCGGCATTGCTGACCAGCTCCACCCCGCGATCGACCTGCTGGGCCGAGCCGTTGATCAGCGACTTGATCTCGCGCGCCGCCTCAGAGGAGCGTTGCGCGAGAGCCCGCACTTCGCTGGCCACGACCGCAAAGCCGCGCCCCGCCTCGCCGGCCCGCGCGGCCTCTACCCCGGCATTCAGCGCCAGGAGGTTGGTCTGGAAGGCGATGTCGTCGATCACCCCGATGATGGTGGAAATCTGCCCCGAAAACCGCTTGATGTCCTGCATCGCCGCCACCGCGCTTTCGACCACGGCGCCGGACTGCGTCGCCTCGGCCTCGGCGGAATGCACGATGCCCTCGACCTCTTGCGTCGATTGCGCGGCCGACCGGACGTTGGA
>CAMFIX010000069.1 GCA_945952425.1 uncultured Pseudorhodobacter sp.
CTTTCGGCCAGGGCCAGGGCATCCGCGGCCCGGGACCGCCGCGCCCCGGCCTCGGCCATCGCATCGGCCAGCTCGTCGCGCTTGGCCGCGATTTCCTCGGGCACTTCCATCGCCTCGGCCAGCTCTTCTTCGGCCTCGGCGCGGCGTTCGGTCAGCTCGGCCATGCGCCGCCCCGCCGTCTCCAGCCGGTGCTTCCAGCCCGAAAGCTCCTTCGTCGCCTCCTGCCGCCGCTTGACCCGCGCCTCGCCCTCGCGGCGGAGCTCATCCTGCACCGCCCGCCGGGTCATCATCGCGATCCGCGCGCCCTCGACGGCGACCTTCAGGTCTTCGACCAGGGCGCGGGCGGCGCCGAGATCCCCCAACTCGCGCGCCGCACTTTCCGCCTCGGCCAGCCGCAGCCGCGCCGCGCCCGCCTCTTCCTCGTGCCGCCCGACCGCCAGCCGCGCCGTCTCCAGCCGCCCCTCGGCCATGGAGCGGTCGCTGTCGGCGCGCGCGGCCGCGCGGTTGGCCTCGGTCACCCGCTGATCCGCCGCCCGCCGCGCCTCCCGCGCCATCTGGTCGGCGCGCGTCAGGTCGGAAAGCCGCCCCGCCAGCGCCTCATGTGCGCGGGCCGCGCCATCGGCCTTGGCCTGCGCCTCCTCCAGGTCGCGCTTCAGCTGCACCAGCCGGTTCAGCTGTCTCAGCCGCGCCGCCGCCGCGGAGGGCGCATCTTCGGCAGCGGCACGGAACCCGTCCCAGCGCCAAAGGTCGCCCGCGAGGCTGACCAGCCTCTGCCCCGGCAGCAAAAGGCCCTGCAGCGCAGCCCCTTGATCCGGCTCGCAAATCCCGACCTGAGACAGCGCCCGCGACAGGGCCTCCGGCGCCGCCACATGCCCCGCCAGCGGCCGCAGGCCCGGCACCAGGGCCTGATCCACCTCCGGCAAGGCCACCCAGCCCGAGCGCGCCTCGCCCGTCGCTTCGGCCGCGTGCAGGTCATCGCCCAGGGCCGCCCCCAAAGCGGCCTCAAACCCCAGCTCCACCTCGATCCGGTCGAGGATTTGCCCGCCCTCGGCCGTATCCCGCGCGACCAGCCGCGCCAAGGCGCCGACCTCGGCCCGCAAGGCCGCCGCCTCGCCCTCGGCAGCGGAGCGCGCCGCCCGTGCCTCGGCCTCGCGGCCCTGCACATCGGCGCGGGCCTCTTCGGCGGAGAGCAGGGTCTCTTCGGCGGCTTCGGCGAGGTCCAAAGCCTCGGCCAGGGCCTCCGCGAGGCCCGCCGCCGTCTCGCCCGCGGCCTCCAGCGCCGCCGAGGCCGCCGCGACC
The DNA here is from genome assembly GCA_945952425.1 of uncultured Pseudorhodobacter sp. Lineage (GTDB taxonomy): Bacteria > Pseudomonadota > Alphaproteobacteria > Rhodobacterales > Rhodobacteraceae > Stagnihabitans. The sequence continues at coordinate 1,300 of CAMFIX010000069.1, forward strand.
GCATCCCGCGCCCGCCCAGCCTCGCCCTCGGCGCGTTCGACCACGTGGCGACTGTCAGCGATCAGCCGCTCCGCCGATTGGTGCCGTGCCGCCAGCCGCGCCGCATCCTCGGTCGCCGAGCCCTGATCGGCCTCGCGCGCGCCCAGCTCCGCCGCCGCCGCGCGCGCCAATTCCACCGCCTCGGCCAGCCTCTCGTCATGGCCGTCGCTGGCGCGAGCAAGCTGCTCGACCTCCCATTCCAGCCGCTCGATCATCTCATGCGCGTCGCGGTTCAGCCCCTGTTCGCGCTCGCCGTCGCGGCCCATCTGCAGGATGCGCGCCTTCAGCGCCTCGATGGCGGCCAGCGCGCGGCCCTCCTCCTGGCCCAGGGCATCGCGCTGCAGGGTCAGCCGCTGCAGGATCGCCGCGGCGACCGCCTCTTCCTCGCGCCGCGGCGGCAAAGCATCTTCCGCCGCCTCGCGCGCCTTGGCCGCCCCCCGCGCCGCGACCTCCGCCTGCCCCGCCAACACCAGCCGCTGGCGCAAGGCGCCTTCGGCCTCGGCCCGCGCGATCTCGGCCTCGCGCCAGCGGCGATACAAAAGCATCCCCTCGGCGCGCCGCAATTCGACACCAATCTCGCGATACCGCGCCGCCTGCTTCGCCTGCCGGGTCAGGGCCGAGAGCTGCTGCGCCAGCCCCTCCAACACGTCATCCACCCGCGTCAGGTTGGTTTCCGCCGCCGAAAGCCGCAGCTCTGCCTCGTGCCGCCGGGCGTAAAGCCCTGAAATCCCGGCCGCTTCTTCCAGGATCACCCGCCGCGCCCTGGGCTTGGCGTTGATGAGTTCCGAAATCTGCCCCTGCCGCACCAGCGCGGGGCTATGCGCGCCGGTGGAGGCATCGGCAAACAGCATCTGCACATCCCGCGCCCGCACATCCCGGCCATTGGCCTTGTAGGCCGAGCCCGCATCCCGCGTGATCCGCCGGATCACCTCGATCGTGTCGGCATCGTTGAAACCCGCGGGCGCGAGCCGGTCGGCATTGTCGATGACGAGCGAGACTTCCGCAAAATGCCGGGCGGGGCGCGAGCCCGAGCCGTTGAAGATCACATCCTCCATCCCCGCGCCGCGCATCGCCGAGGGCCGGGTTTCGCCCATCACCCAGCGCAAAGCCTCCAAAAGGTTGGACTTGCCGCAGCCATTGGGGCCGACGACGCCGGTCAGCCCCTCCAGGATCATCAGATCGGTGGGGTCGACGAAGGATTTGAACCCGTTGAGGCGAAGTCGGTTGAGACGCATCGCGCCATTGTGCCGCCGAGGCGCCCCGAGTCAACCGAAGGGGCCGGTTATCCCCAACATCTTGCGGAAATCCCGGGCCTGCCCCACAATCCGCCGCATGACCCCGATGCTTGCAACCGACCTGCACGCCGTCCACGCCCTGATCCTGCGCGCCTTCGCAGGGATGGAGGGGCGGATCGACCCGCCCTCTTCGGCCCGCGACCTGACCGTCGCAAGCCTGGCCGCCGCGGGCGAAGTCTGGACGCTGCCGCATGCCTGCGTGATCCTGACGCCGAAAGGCGATCACCTTTACATCGGCAAGCTGGCGGTCGATCCCGGCCACCAGCGCCAGGGCCTTGCCCGCGCCCTCCTGGCCCATGCCGAGACCCGCGCCCGCGCGCTTAGCCTGCCTGAACTCCGCCTGCAAACCCGGGTGGAGCTGACAGAGAACCACGCGACCTTCCGCGCCCTGGGCTTCACCGAGATCGCCCGCACCGCCCACAAAGGCTATGACCGCCCGACCTCGATCACCTTCGCGCGCCAACTGCCCTGAGGCGCGACCCCGAATTTTCGCCGAAAATTCGTGCGCCTCACGCCCCGAGGTCGCCCATCGGCAAAAGCTGCACCGCGTCGATCAGCCAGCCCTTGTCGCCCTGCACCATGCGGTAATCCAGATACCACCCCCGCCCCGCCGCATCCGTCACCCGCACCCTCTGCCACAAGGCCCCCGCAACTGTCCGCAGCTCCATCAGCTTGACCTCGCCCGGGGTCCAGACCATCGGATAGCCCTGTTTCACCATCTGGCCGAAGGCGTCAGGCGTGCCGAAGATCCCCTGGATCATCGGCGAGGCATAGGCCCAGGCCGCCGCGACATCGCGGTGCCGGAAGGCCTCCATCTGGGCATTGATCGTGGCCGATATGCCCTCTTCCTGGGCGAGAACCGGCGTCGCCAGCAGGGTCAAGGCAAGAAGGGTTGGGAAAGCAGAGCGCATCGTCACCTCCTGTTTGGCGATGATACGACGAAACGGCCCGCGTGGGTTCCCGCGCCACGTACTTCTGTCACCTCCGCGGGGCCTCTAACTTTGCCTACGAAAAGTTTTAGGTGGCAAGGTCGCCCGCAAGGCCCCGGTCGATCAGCGCAATCGTCTCGGTGACGCCATACAAGGCGATGAACCCACCGAAGCGCGGCCCTTCCGAGGCGCCCATCAGCACCTCGTACAGCGCCTTGAACCAGTCGCGCAGCGGGTCGAAGGCATGGTCCTTGCCGACCGCATAGCAGATGTTCTGCACCGCCTCGTCCTCCATCGGCCCGTCATAGGCGGCCAGCCGCCCCCGCAGGTCGAGGATCGCGGCGCGCTCCTTCTCCGTCGGCAGGCGATACACGCGAGAGGGCGCGATCTTGTCGTTGAAATAGGCGATGGCATAGCCCGCCGCCGCATCCAGATCGGGGTTCCCCTCGGGCGAGGCCTCGGGCGCGTATTTCCTGATGAAGCGCCAGAGCCCCGCGGCATCCTTGGCCCCCGCCACCGAGGCGAGGTTCAAGAGCATCCCGAAGGACACCACCATCTTGCTTTCGGGCACCTGGCCGCCGTGGATGTGCCAGACCGGGTTGTTCAGCTGCTGGTCCACATCCTGCGTCGGATAGGCCTTCAGCTGCTGGTGATACTCGTCCACCGCCTTGGGGATCACGTCCCACCAAAGGCGCTTCGCCGTCTTGGGCTTCTGATACATGAAATACGACAGGCTTTCCGTGGCCGCATAGGTCAGCCATTCGTCGATCGTCAGCCCGTTGCCCTTCGACTTCGAGATCTTTTGCCCCTCGAAGTCCAGGAACAGCTCATAGCTGAAATGGTTGGGCTTCTTGCCGCCCAGGACCTCGCAGATGCCGTCATAGATCGGCGTGTTGGTCGAGTGGTCCTTGCCATACATCTCGAAGTCGACGCCCAAGGCCGCCCAGCGGGCGCCGAAGTCGGGCTTCCATTGCAGCTTGACGTTGCCGCCGGTGACGGGAAGCGTCCATTCGCGCCCATCCTCGTCGTCGAAGGTGATCGTGGCGTCCTTGGCGTTCACTTCCTTCATCGGCACATAGAGAACCCGCCCCGTCTCGGGATGGATCGGCAGGAAGCAGGAATAGGTCTGCTGGCGCTCCTCGCGCAGCGAGGCCAGCATGATCGCCATGATCTGGTCATAGCGTTCCGCCGCCAGCCGCAGCGTGTCGTCGAACTTGCCCGACTTGTAGAACTCGGTCGCCGAGTAGAACTCGTACTGAAAGCCGAACGTGTCCAGGAACCGGCGCAGCATGGCGTTGTTGTGGCCGCCGAAACTGTCGTAAAGCCCGAAGGGATCGGGGACCGAGGTCAGGGGCTTCTGGATATTGGCCTTCAGAAGCTCCTGGTTCGGCACGTTCTCCGGCACCTTGCGCATCCCGTCCAGGTCGTCCGAAAAGCAGATCAGACGGGTGGGGATGTCGGAAATGACCTCGAAGGCGCGGCGGATCATCGTCGTGCGCGCCACCTCGCCGAAGGTGCCGATATGGGGCAGGCCCGAGGGCCCATAGCCCGTCTCGAACAGCACATAGCCCTTTTTCGCCGCCCCGGCCTCTGCCCGTTTCAGCAAAGCCCGGGCCTCTTCGAAGGGCCAGGCCTTGGACTTCATCGCAGCATCGCGCAGAGCGGTCATCTTCGTCTCCTGAAGGCGGCCCCGTGCCGCCTGACGGGTCGTCTATTGAACAGGCCCCATCGCGTCAATATTCTAAGGGAAACGCAAAGGAAGAACCATGTCAGACCCCATGCCCGCCTCGATGTCGCCGCAAGATGCGCTGATCGCCGTGATGATCGCCGTCTCGGCCTCGGACGAGCTGATGCGCACCTCCGAACTGGTGGCCATCCAGAAGATCGTCAGCCATCTGCCGGTGTTCTCGGCCTATGACACCGACCGCATCCGGGTGATCGCGCAGACCGTCTTCGACCTGTTCGAAGACGAGGACGGGCTGTCGGCCTTGTTCGGCCTGGTGCGCGAGGCTTTGTCCGAACGGCTTTACGAGACGGCCTATGCGCTGGCCTGCGATGTCGCCTCGGCCGATGGCATGGTGCGGCAGGTCGAGCTGCGGATGCTGGAGGAGGTCCGCGAAGAGCTTTCCATCGACCGGCTGCATGCGGCGGCCATCGAATGGGGCGCGCGGGTGCGGCACCTGAAACCGTAACGGCGCGCCGTCACACCGACCCCGTAGGCTGCGTGATCTCACGCACCCCCACAGGCACCGTCACACCATCGCCGCCCAGCGCGCGACCAGCTGCGCCTGCAGGTTGCGCGCCCGCCCGACATAGGCCTTTTCGCCCGGCGGGTTCTCGCGCGCGGCCAGGGGGACGGCCTCGCGCCGGGCCGGATCGGCGCTGAAGATCGCAAAGCAAAGATCGCGGCCCGAGGGCGGCTCGATGAAGCCCACCAGCCCCGAGACGAAGTTCAGCGTCCCCGATTTCGCCACGCAGCGCACCGGCCCGCCCTTCACCTTCTTGCCATCGGCGCCCATCACGCCCTGTTCCTTCAAAAGATCGCGCAGCCCGCGCCCCGAGGGCCGCTTTTCGCCCGCCATCAGCGCCTGCATCATCCCCTCGGCCGTCACGCGGCTTTCGGCGCCCAGGCCCGAGTGATCGACGAAATGCGCCTGCAGCCCAAGGGCTTGCGCCGCCCAGGCCTGCATCGTCGCGGCCGAAGAGCGCAGGTCGCCCGCGCCAGAGGACGCCAGCCCCAGGGTCTCGGCCGTCACATTGGTCGAAAACTTCAGCATGTCGCGCAGGATCAGCGAGAGGCTGTCGCTTTTGCGCTCGGCCAGGACGGTGGCCTGCGGCAGGGTGGCGATGCGCTGCGGGGCATCCAGCGCGATCCCCTGCGCGGCGCACAGACGCAGGAAGACCTCGGCCACGTGATCGGCGACATGGCGCACCGGCAGCCAGCGGCTTCCGGCCTTGGTCAAGGCGCCTTGCGCCACGGTCCAGGCCTCCCCCCCTTGATCGGACCAGGTGAAGAGCGGGCTGTCGCGGTCCACCAGCTTCAGCCCGATGCCCGAGACCGGCGGCACATAACGCTCCCCCCGCGCCAGCATCTGCGGGTTGGACCCGCCCTTGCCCCATTCGAAACTGACCCGGTTGAAGTTCAGGGCCAGCGCCGAGATGCCGGGGTTATAGCCCACCTGCGCCGGCTGCTCGTCGGTGATGCGCAACAGGTCGGGGACAGCGGTGGCGCAGTAAAGATAGCGGCCATCGACAGATTTGACCTGCCGGGCGAGGCTCGCCACCAGGTCGCCCAGGGCATCGGTGTCCAGCGTCGGATCGCCGCCGCCCAGAAGGATCAGGTCGCCCTTCACCCGCCCCCCCACCACCGGCCCGGTCGCCAGAACCTGGGTGGAGAATCGCCGCTCGCCCAGCTGCTCCAGCGCGAAAAGCGTGGTGATCGACTTCGCCACGCTGGCAGGCGGCACCTGCGCCGTCGGGTTCAGGCTTTCCAGCACGCGCCCCGTCGCGACCTCGGCCACGATCAGCGAGCTGTTGCCGGTCAGCTTGGCCGCGGCCACCAGGTCTTTCGGCAAGGCCGTCGCGAGGTCGGCCTGGCCCTTGGCCAGCGCCGGGGCGGCCAGGACCGCCCCCATCCCCACCAGCACCGCACGGCGTGAAAGCTTGGTCATCTCTTCTCTCCCCGCCATTCGCCCCGCGCCCGGATCGCAGAGGAAGAGGCGCCGTTCAGCGGCATGTTGATGAAGCACCAGGCGGGCGGGCGACGCAAGAGCGTCTCGGGCCGGGTTTGCGCATGGGCATAGGCGCGGGCGGTGACCGACAGCCGCGCGGCAAGGCCGGAGCCCGGCCGCGCCATCACCGCCACCGGCACCCGGGCCAGGATCGAGCGCCAGCGTGCCCAACGGTGAAACTGCACGAGGTTGTCGGCCCCCATGATCCAGACGAAGGTGACGCCGGGATAACGGGCCATCAGCTTGCGCAACGTGTCGTCGGTGGCCCGCGTGCCCAGCCGCGCCTCGATGTCGGTGACGGTGACGCGGGGGTCGTCCATCAGCGCCCGGGCGCGGGCCATGCGGTCGGCCAGGGGCGCCGGGGCGCGGGATTTCAACGGGTTGCCGGGCGAGACCAGCCACCACACCCGGTCGAGCCCGATGCGGCGCAGGGCCTCGCGGGTCAGCTGGACATGGCCCTCATGCGCGGGGTCGAACGAGCCGCCCAGAAGGCCCACGACCATGCCGCGATATGCTGCCGGAAAGCCCTGTTGCACCCTTGCCCCCATTTTCCCCTGTTTCATGACGGCAGACGGGCGGAGTCAAGTGCTTGACCCTGCCGCCGGGGGCTTTAGGGTCCGGCCCATGCTGATCCGCCGCACCGATCCCGACGACCCGCTGGCCTTGGCCTGCCTGGCTGCCTATTCCGCCTTCCTGGGCCAGGCCGTGCCCGAGGAAGGCCCGAACCCGATTCCCGTGCCGCTGAAGGATGCCGCGAGCTTTCGCCCCCCGCATGGCGCGGCCCTGGTGGCCGAGGATGGGCGGCCCCTGGGCTGCGTTCTGCTGCGGCGGTTTGGCGAGGCCGAGGGCGAGGTGAAGCGGCTTTACGTCATGCCCGAGGCGCGGGGCATGGGGCTGGCGCGCAAGCTGATGCAGGCGGTGGAGGATCAGGCGCGCGCCCTGGGCTATGAGCGGCTGCGGCTGGATACGAACGGCGCCCTCACCCCGGCGATTGCCTTGTATGAGGCGACCGGCTGGCTGCCGATCCCGGCCTATACGACCTTCCCCGCCACCCATTGGTTCGGCAAGACGCTTTAACCCCAGCGCACCGTCACGTCGGCAGGACGAGAGCCCCGTGTGACGCGGCGGATGTTCGGCATGTCGTTGCCGTCGATCCAGGCCCGGGCCTCGGCGGGCGTCTTGCCATAAAAGTCCCAGCGCGCCAGCAGGCGGCGGTCGAGCTCGGCCTCGGGCACATCGATCATCACGGTCAGGTCGAAGAACCCCGCCAGCTCGGTCCAGGGTTTTTCGTTCAACAGCAGGTAGTTGCCTTCGGTCACCAGGATGCGGTGATCCGCCGTCACCAGGTCGGCCGAGCCGCGGGAAAGTTCGAGGCTGCGGTCGAACACCGGGATCGCCACCTCGTCCTCGCGGCGCAGGCGGGCCAGCAAGTGGCGATAGCCCGCGACGTCGAAGGTCTCTGGTGCGCCCTTGCGGTTGCGCTGGCCGCGGGCGTTCAGGATGGCATCGTCGAAGTGGAACCCGTCCATCGGCACGACTCTCGCCGCGGGCAAGAGCGCCACCAGCGCCTCGGCCAGGGTGGATTTGCCCGCCCCCGGAGGGCCGGCGAGGGCCGCGATGAAGCGGCCCTCGGTCGTGCTGGCCTTGGCCACGATCAGCTGCGCCAGCTCTTGCGGGGTCATGCGGCCTCGTTCACATCATCGGGCAGTTTCGCCCCGGTCATATAGGCCACCGCATCCGACATCGAATGCCGCTTGGGGTCGATGACGCAAAGCCGCCGCCCCAGCCGGTGCACGTGCACGCGGTCGCAGACCTCGAAGACATGCGGCATGTTGTGGCTGATGAGGATGATCGGGATGCCCCTGGAGCGGACATCGCGGATCAGCTCCAGCACCCGGCGGCTTTCCTTGACGCCCAAGGCCGCGGTCGGCTCGTCCAGGATCACGACCTTGGAGCCGAAAGCCGCCGCCCGCGCCACCGCCACGCCCTGCCGTTGCCCGCCCGACAAAGTCTCGACCGGCTGGTCGATGTTCTGGATCGTCATCAGCCCCAGCTCGGACAGCTTTTCCCGGGCGAAGGCGTTCATGCGGCTGCGGTCGGTCATGCGGAAGACGCTGCCCAGGATGCCGGGCTTGCGCCACTCGCGCCCCAGGAACATGTTGTCGGCGATCGAGAGCGCAGGCGACATGGCCAGGGTCTGGTAGACCGTCTCGATCCCCGAGGCGCGGGCATCTTCGGGGCCGCGGAAGTGGATCGTCTTGCCCTCCAGCTGGATTTCGCCGTGGTCGGGGATGACGGCGCCCGACAAGGCCTTGATCAGCGTGGATTTCCCGGCGCCGTTGTCGCCGATCACCCCCAGGATTTCGCCGGGGTAGAGGTCGAAGTCGCAGCCGTTCATGGCGACCACGGTGCCATACCGCTTCATCAGGCCGCGGGCTTGCAGGATAGGTTGGGTCACTTGGTAGCCCTCCGCAGATATTGGTCCAAGGCAACGGCGATGATGACGAGGCAGCCGGTGGCGAAGGTTTGCCAATAGCTGTCCACCCCCGCGAGCGAGAGGCCGGTGGTGAAGACCTGCACGATGATGGCGCCGAGAACCGAGCCCACGACCGAGCCCCTGCCCCCGAAGAGCGACGTGCCCCCGATCACCACGGCGGTGATGCTGTCCAGGTT